>JBDSLD010000287.1:0-3954 GCA_039916545.1 Ferruginibacter sp. | reverse complement strand
CTTCTTTTTCTTTATTACTGCTCATTATTTTTAAAGCTTCCCGCGACCTGATGTAGTTGTCTAATATCACCATGAACTGTGCTTTAAGCGCTTCTTTGGTTTGCTGACTTTCCATGATAAAGGTTAGTACCCTACCTATCTCCGCAAACGCTAACCCGTGGGTATGCTGATTGTTCAATACATTGACATTGTGCTTTAATACTGCTTCATTGAAATAATCAACCACCTGCCGCTGTGAATCACCTATCTTTTCCAGTAATGTCTTCATTGGCACCAGCAGTAAGTTTTCCTGTGTTTTGATGAAGCCGATGTATTGCTGGTGATTTTTAAGCAGCGTATTCTTTAATAGTTCGTCATTCAAATCCACCGGATCTTTCTTGCTTTTGTAGAAATAATCAACCATCTGTATGAACACCTGCCGCTTTGTGCGGCCCAGTTTCAAAGCTATCTTTTCAAACCGTTGATCAATTATGAGTGGGTATCTTACCGATCTTACATTAATATCTTCCATATTTTTAATCGTATTTTTGCTGAATACAGCCAGCTATTAGTTCATTGAGATCTTGCTACACCGAATACTGTCAAGTATTCTATTTTGCTTTATTTCGCTGTTTAAAACCGTCTTAAGTATCCCCGGAGGATACGCAAAACCCCTGTAGCGAAGCGTAGGGCAAGCAAAGTAGGGCTCTGCCCAACTTCCGCTTGCTCCAAACGAATGTTCGTTTGAACTTTTTTGAATAGTAATATAAGTGGCATTTTTTCGATCTCAAGCTTGGGTAATTATTCATTTTCGGGTGGTTTTAGGTGAGTTCTGAAGTATCAGGATACAAAAAAAATCGGAGCCCGATACTTCAGAACTTAGAGCGGCATACTTTTTCAGACCTGTTTTTCACTATGCTGCTACCAGTAGACCAGGCTTTCAGCCTTAGGGCTAAAGCTTGGCTGGTAGCGGATATAATTAAAGTCGTTTAATTCCCTGATACATTTATGGTACGTCGCGACCGATGCGATTCTTGAAAAGGCCATTAAGACTTTTCGCGTTACCGGGAACGGACTGATAAAAGCGTTTTGCTGCCAGGCAACAAACAGGGCGGTGTGGAGGCTGATATGGGTCGACATCAGGCGCCGGTCTTTTGCCATACATCTGATTTGTTTGCTGTAATTTTCTATTTGGTTTTTGATAGCCTGGTTTTGCCTTAACGGTGGTTCCCTTCCAAAACTTTATTGATATCTTCCAGTTTGTAATACATTATACTGCCGACCTTTGAATAGCGCAGCGTACCATTGATCCGCAGGTTTTGCAAAGTGCCGGTCGAGATCTTCAACAGCTTCCTGACCTCCACGCTTTTTAGCCATTGTTTGCTTTGTCCCTGTCCTGTTTGTAGAATAGCTTTGATCTCCGTTAATAGTTCGCTTTTAAATTCCTTTAATTCTTCTTTGGTGATTAGTTCCACATTCATTTGTTCTTCCTCCTTTGTTTTAGTTTGTTATCTCATCGTTCATTTCGAACTAGCATCTATTGCTGATCACTGAACGATTTGATGACAAATTTCGGGGCAAAAACATAGCTTTAAATGACCATTGGGGGTATTTGGTCAGCGCTGCTAATGCAGTGAATATGAGGGCGTAATTAGACTATTTAGTAGTCGTCGGCTGGATCCGGTAGATCTTGTCCTTGTTATCTATATTAATAAACTTCGCGGACTGTTCGCTTTTATTTGCGGGGAAGTAATTACGTGCAGTATCAATAGGTATCTCATTTTCGCCATGTATAAAATACCTGGCGATCATTTTATACCAGGGGCTTTGAGTTTGTGAGCGGACAAGTTTGTGTTCATTCGGTAAGGTCAATTCCTGCAACTGGAGTACGAGATCTATGAATACCGGCAAGCTGCCTTTGTTGATGGCGATCTTTTCTCCTGCTTCGTATTTATTATATGCTTTTACCTGTGCCTCTAATAGTTTGACTTGCTCTTTTAATTGCTTGATGAGTTCGTCCTTTTCACTGATTACAGCTTCGATCGGCTTTGAGTTATACCATTCATCTACGGATTGCAGATATTTATAGAAATTTTCCAGTTTACTAGCGCTAAGCATATTAGTTGCATACTTACTGGCGAACGGGTCCGTACGTTTGAAATATTTGATACGATTTATGGTGATGTCCCGGACATGAGTAAAAAATGCTTGTTGCTGAAAGGGATAATTCTTTAAAAAATCCTTCAGATGGAACTGGTAATATTCACTGTATTGGTACTGCTTTAATTCATAGAGCCTTAGTAAAAAGAAGTTGTCTTCCAGTTTTTTATTTTGGAAAAGCGGCCTGCCAATTTCAAAGGTGCTTGGTGAAAAGTTAAAACGGCTGCGGTGTTTAAAGTAGGTATTTATCATGAGGCTCATAGGACTTCATGCAAAACTAAAACTTATCACCTGCTTTTTTTCGAAAATTGATTAATTGTAATAGTATTTCCTTTCCGATATGCTAGTGAACAAGAAATGCCATATTCAACGGTTAAGCAACAAAAGCGTTAAACCGGGCAAAGCGTCAAGGCCGGGCCTCCGATGAAAAATAAGCACAATGGCCCGCTCTGTATAGCCTTGAAGATTTGTTCCGGTTTGGCCTACCTTCGCGGCACCGATGAATAAGGGCTGGATACCTAGGGCGTTGGGCAAAGAAAGGGTTTTGCGAGTAGGGGAGCAACGTCCTTTCGCGGGTAAAGAAAGCTGTTCCCGATTTCAGCATGCATGAATGAGGGAACTGCATTTCCTGAATGGGTTTTATCGTCCTAAAGTGTAGTTCCAACCTTGTTCTTCATCATTGTCGTTATCTCTGGAATTATCCCTATAACGATCAGCAATCCGAGTAATAACCTGTTCAGCTCCTTTAGGTAAATCAGTGTTTAAATATAAGCATTGCTGTTGTTGGATGCTCAAAACCGATCTTAACTGAAAATAGCTCCCCGAAGCATCAATGACCTCTAAATTGTCAAAGCGATCGGAAAAATATTCAAGGTTGTCGAGGCCTTCTTGATAATTATACCGAATACTTTCATCATCGACATAGTGGCCACCATTATTTACCCGATGTGTTACCCTGTCCATTGATTCAGGAATGTTGCTTAAAACAAAATAGATCATATTGATCAAATATCCATTTGCTTTAAACCATTCAGCAGTTTCCAGAAGTGCATGGTCCCTGAAATTGGTCTCTAATACAAAGTCGCGTTTTTTCCTGATCGCCAATTCTATACAATCCTGATAACGCTGCTGGAATGCATATTCGATACTTTCCCGCGGAAGGTTTAGGTATTTTGATTCTATAATTGCTCTTTCCTTATCCGGGTCAAAGATAAAGGCACCAAGCGGGGACAAATCTTTCGAGAAGGTGGATTTACCAGCTCCATTTGGCCCCGCTATAACTAATAGCTGGGCTGTAGTCTTCATGGCTACAGTGTTTTGATTAGCTGTGTTTTACCGCCGCCCAGGACGCGCACTAATTCTTTGCGGTCACGGTACTCATGAACCATGATATCCGGTGACGTGCAAAGTGTTTTATCAAAATAGGTAATATAGGAATTTTTGTCCCATGCCTCACAGGTAAGCTTCTTTGCTGTAAGCCTGGTTTTTTCAGTCAGCTCTTCAGCTGACATTTCATATACAGATTTGGTTACAGGTTTGATAGCTGTGTTAGGCATAACTTGATTAATTATTCTCATACAAATATAATTAAATTAAAAATAAAAGGTTGTTAGTGAACCTCGACTGGTTCACGCTGGTCTGTGTTTGCGATTAATAAGCGTTTGTTTTTAAGAATCAGCATATCATCACTGACCCTTTTGTCATTTAGTTTAGCATAGTGCTGGGTTTGTTTAATATTGGTATGGCCTAGCATTTTCGAAACTGTTTCGATAGGTACTCCATAGTTTAGGGTGATTGTTGTTGCAAAAGTATATC
>JBDSLD010000286.1:0-3436 GCA_039916545.1 Ferruginibacter sp. | reverse complement strand
AGGTACTGTTGAATATGGTGCGGTCGTCGCTGCCATCGGCTTTAAAGCTGCCGAGTGTTTTCTTCGGCGCACCAAAAATATTTCCACCTGTTTGGTAATAGATCCTGTCGCCGCTGCTGTTAAATTTCGGGTACTCTCCCTTGTCACTTACAAATGAGATTTTTCCGCCGGCGGCATCAACCAGGTAGATACCTGGTTTTACTGAGTAGGTGACGCCCATGATGTTATCGCCGCCTTCTTTACTAAAAACAATTTTTTTACCATCAGGAGAAAAAGCAGGCGTCCGGTAGATACCTTTTTCAGCAGTTATTTTCTGCGGCCTGGCATTGCCGCTGTTATTTATTTTATAGATACTGCCCATGGCCGTATCGTTCCAGGTAACATACGCGATAGTTTTCCCATCTGCGGAGAAGGCCGGCTCAGATTCAAAATCGATGCCATTCGTTACACGTTCCGGTTTGCCATCAGGTAATATTTTTTTCCAAAGAAAACCAACCGCATTAAACACCATCATTTTCCCATCCGGCGAAGTGATAGCATTACGGATTACGTTTACATTAAACTCATCCGGGTTAAGGTTTTGCTTAAACCGTACTGCATCCGTGATCCGTTCTTTTACATTGCAGGTAAAAGGAATATCTGTAGATTCATTTACCTTATCAATATCAATTTTATGAATTTTACCACCGCTCCAGATTACGATCCCTTTATCACCCGGCATCCAGGCAAAGCCTGTGTAAATACCAAAAATGGTCCAGGATTCCTGCTGGTCCTTTGATAATTTATCATACACCGGCCACTCTTCGCCTGTTTCAATATTTCGTAAATACAACACTGTTTTTGTGCGGATGCGTTTTATAAATGCAAGTGTTTTTCCGTCATGCGATATTTGAGGACGCGCCGCGCCCCCAGGTCCGCCGGTTACATCTTCAATGATGCCTTTCTCACGGTCAAATCTTTTTATAACGAATATCTGGCTGTTAGGGTCTTTATTGTATTGGAAAAATCCACCGGGATAAACATCCTCGCTATAGTAGATATATTTTCCATCGGCTGACGCGCTCGGCTCATTGAGATCCTGCTGGTCATTTTTCCGGGGCGTAAGTTGCAGGCCGCTACCTCCGCTGGTATGATAGATCCATAATTCTCCGGCACCCAATGAACGTCCGGAAGTAAAATGCTTGCGTGCAATAATATACTGTCCATCCGGTGACCAAACCGCATTGTTTAACAACCTGAAAGACTCTTTTGTAATTTGCCTTGCATGGCTGCTGTCCCTGTCCATTACCCAAATATTATCTCCGCCACCGGCGTCGGAAGTGAATAATATTTTTTTACCATCTGGGCTAAAACGTGGCTGTACTTCAAATGCTAACCCTTGCCTCAATATTTTTGCTTGTCCGCCTGAAATGGGTATTGAATAAATATCTCCCAGCAGATCGAATACAATTTCTTTTCCATCCGGCGATACATCCAGGTTCATCCAGGTGCCTTCATTTACGGTAAATGCTACTTCTTTAAAAGGGCCATCCGGCTTGTTCACATCCCATTTCTTTTTGTCCTGCGCCTGCAGGGTAAGTGTCGATAAAATAATTATATATAAAAACAGTGGTCTAGGGGTCATAATAGCCGGTTTTAGTTTAAGAACGTTGAAGGTATTAAAATAGCACAAAAAAGTGGGAGCCTTTGATCAAATAAATTGAACATCACCGGCACGAAGCTGATCAATATTGACATTAATAATTTTTGTTTTATCGGGTTCACCGGATGTTTTATTTTTACATGCTTAAAATTATTCGAATGAAATTTCATCTTGCCCAGGTAAATATTGCAAAAATGCTTGCCCCGATAGATAGTCCCGTGATGGCTGATTTTGTGGCAAACCTGGACCGGATCAATGCATTGGCAGAAATCAGTGCTGGTTTTGTTTGGCGATTAAAAGAAGAAAATAATAATGCAACCTCTATCAAGGTCTTTAACGATGATTTTATAATTGTAAATATGTCTGTTTGGGAAGATGCCGAAGCATTGTACCAATTTGTTTACAAATCGAATCATGTAGAAATTTTTAAAAGGCGAAAGGAATGGTTTGAGAAAATGACTGAAATGCACATGGCAATTTGGTATGTTCCGGAAGCGCATTTACCAACTGTAGAAATGGCCGTAGCGCGACTCGAATATTTAAGAAATAAAGGTGAAACGCCTTTTGCGTTCAGTTTTAAAAGGAAGTTTACTGTTGAAGAAGCAGCCATGCATCCGGTGATACAGGATGATAGTAAGTGATCCGCTCGATTCCCGCCGATCAATATGATGCTCCTTTTTCATTTTATGCTATTGTTTAATTCCTGCCATTTAATACGGGGCGCCAGCCGTTAAATAATTGTCTTGTTGTTGAAACTTGCCAGCCATTAATTTGCGGTCAAAATAGATCAATGAAAAAATACATTACTTCCGTAGCATTCTTTTGTTATTGTTGCCTGTTACTTACTTCCTGCAACACGGCTACTCCTGAAAAATATTTTGACCTGGCAGTTTTAAATTCCAATATGATCACGGGCTTTGCCGATGAATGGGAATTAAAACAAATGGAACCATCGCCTGTTATGCTTAATGCAGCGCGGCAATCTGTTACGATAAAACGCAGTGAGGCTTTGTCTGCCAAAATAAAATTCCTGGATGAAGATTTCGAAAAACTAAAAGGCCTTAAGGAAACTATTGATACCAAAGAGATGTTGGAAGCGTCGAAGACCTTATATGAGTATGTTTTACCAGTTTATAAAACTGAATATATGGAAGTTGCCAATTTATATGAAGAAGGTGCTTCAAAGGAAAAAATCCAAACCCGTATCACGGCGATACATGATAAATACTATCCCCAATACAAGGAACTGGTGACAAAATTGATCGGTATTGGAAAACTGTACGCTGAGCGCCATGCGATTAAAGTTAATTGGGGATCGTAAAATTTAAACAGTGTAATTTTTTGCCATTTTTTTCTTACACCATAACCATTATTGTTTGTGATTTCTTAACTAATTTGGTTCATTGCAAAGCAGCACACAAAAAATCTTCTTCCCATACAGCCGGCATAAATGCGTATAAATTCTTATAGCAATCCTTTATCTCCCACGCATTTTCGCTTTCATCAAAGCCAGTGTAAACTCATGAATGGAGATACTTTGCCATTAAAGAATTTACAAATGCTCCTTGTTCTCTCCTTACTACTCCATTTTTCAATTGTGCAAAGTTTGTTAACCGTAAGTGATTACAGATCAAAATAGATCGTAGTGTTGTGTTCAAAAAGTTTTACAGGATAATTTTTACCTGTGGGATCCGAAACTGGGCGGTGTATCCGGGGTAGGCGGTTATGTCCTGTTAAGTTCCAACGGCATCGGCGGGTATGATATCACACCGGCGCCTGTTAGTCCGGAAAGCC
>JBDSLD010000285.1:0-5460 GCA_039916545.1 Ferruginibacter sp. | reverse complement strand
TATCTTTAAATCATTGTTTTTTAAACGGAATTAAATGACCAAACGTAAGGATTTCTATTGCCGGTTGATGACGATAATGATTGTACCTGTTATTTTTTTATCCTGCAACAATTCCGGTGATGTCCCTTTCCCTGAGAAAGAACTGAGCTATTTGCAGCCCGTTACTTTACCTCTTCAATTTAGCGTAGAAAAAAAATTAACCTGGGATACGGCTAAATCAGGCGGCATAAATCCAACAATAAAAAAACTGGATATTGATGCATTGCCGGCTATTCCTTTTGACACGGCGGGATATGAGCCGTTCGCAAAGCCCCCGGAAGAAGTTCGGTTCGACTATGCCAGCCTGCCTGCCACCGACATTAATTTAGATAGCCTGCCATCAAAGCCAATACAATTCAAAACCTCCATCCTGTCACTTCCGCCGGCTATTAAAACAATTACCCCTTCACCATTGGCCGGCAACCCATTGTCACTTTTTGAATTCGGGCCGACACATGGCCTGCAGGCAAAAATTATAACCGGGTTGCTGAAAGATGAGGCCGGACTGATGTGGATAGCCGGACTGGAAGGAATTTTTCGTTATGATGGCGAAAATGTACAGACCTATGTTTCAGCATCACCTGACGCTCCATTAGCCGGCCTGACGAAGGACAATATGGGCAGAATATGGTATATAAGGGAAAAATCTATTGGGCTGATTGATCCACATGCAGCCACCACGGCGGTTTCAAATAACATTGGTTCACAAAAGAATAATGTGGCAAAAATGGTAAGGAGCGCAGACGGGTTGATTTGGGTCGCCAATGATATTGATAAGTCGATCAGTATCATTGATCCCGTAACCATGACATTTAAAAGTATTGACAAAAAAGCAGGCCTGTCCGATTCCGTTGCTTTTGGCATACTGGAAGATAACAATAAAAATATCTGGATCACTACCTACACAGGAGGCGTAAATATCGTCGACCTGAAATCAGGTAAAATTAAATATCTTAAAAAATCAAGTGGCCTTGGAAACGATAGCTTGTCTGCAATTGCCATGGATAAAACCGGGAAAGTATGGCTGGCACACACGGGAACAGGCATGGATGAAGTAAATATCAAAGATGGCATTATTAAGCATTACAACCAGTTACAAGGGCTTAAGAAAAGGTTTGTTTTGAATTTATCGGTTGATAATAAATCAAGGGTCTGGGCCGGTACCAACCAGGGTATAGAATTAATAAATACGGAAAAGGGAACCATAAGATATTTAACCCCGCAAAATGGAATAAGCGGCAATACAATCACTTCCACCCTTACTGACAATAACGACCGGGAGTGGGTGGCTACAACACAGGGTATAAATATTATTGCGCAAAATGGCGAAACGGTCTATCCGCTGGGCACGACTACTATAATAAGCCTGATGGACGATTCATCCGGCAACTTATGGGTGGCCACGGATCATGGCATCCTGATAATTGATCCTAAAAAGAAACTGGCGCGGACCCTTAACAAATTGAATGGGTTGGGTAATGATTTCGTGCAATCCTTTTTAAGGTCCGGTCAGCAAATGTGGGTAACCACTAACGGCGGCCTGGATGTTATTGACCTCGCACATAAAACGATTGAACATACCGGGAAAAAAGAAGGACTTATCAACGATACTACCTACGCAGTATTTAAGGATAAGCACAGCAACACCTGGCTCGCCGGTCCGAGCAATGGTGTTAACCTGGTCGATTCCGCGAAAAAAATGATCCGTCATACCGGAACGTCGGGCGGATTAAGTGACTATACGATCCAGGACATCAAACAGGACCACAACGGGTTGGTATGGCTGGCTACTAACAGGGGAGGTATTAATGTAATAGACCTGGTAGCCGGTACGGTAAAATATCTTATCAACCAACCGGGGTTGCGGGATACCTGCTACAGGATGATGTTACTGGATAAAAATGGACGCATGTGGATCGGTACCGATAAAGGCATTTATGTGGCTGATACAAAGGCCGGCACGATTACATCGATAAACACCAGCCACGGCCTGGCAAGCAACCGTATTTTGTCGCTGTTGGAATATGGCGGTAGTGTGATCGCCGGAACAAATAAAAAAGTGAATATCATCACACCTCCCGGAACGGGAACCGAAACCGGGGAAACAAATATACCGGGCAGTGAATGGAAAGTAACGGTCCTTAACAGGTCTGAGGGGCTGGTAAGGCAACAGACAAATTCCTGGAACACAGATCTTATTACGGGTGATGGTCAATATTTATGGGGCGACCGCGGCTTGACTGTTATTAAAGACATTCAAGCGAATAATGACACGATCATTACTTATGTTACGGGCATAACTGTAATGACCCAACCACAATATTTTGCAAATAAACATGAGCTCGCTAATAAAGATACCATATGGGCGGGGGATACTTTTTATATAAAAGGGACAATGCCGGCAGATGCTGGTTATAAAGCGGCAAAAGGCCTTAGCTGGGACAGTGTTTCAGGGCCCTACAATATGCCCGCTAACCTGCAACTTCCTTATAGAAATAATTATGTTCAGTTCAGGTTTACGCAGGCTCACCTGGGCAGGTCGGATACCACCTGGTATTGCTATTTCCTGGAGGGTATCGATAAAAACTGGAGCGAGGTAACAAACGAGCCATTTACAGAAAACTACCTGAACCTTCCTCCCGGAACATATACTTTTAAAGTTAGTAGTAAGGGCGTTAGTGGCAAATGGAGCATTCCCGCTGCTTTTAGTTTTACGATCTCCCCTCCCTGGTACAAAACCTGGTGGGCCTATATATTATTTGCTTTATTAGCCATCGGGATTTTGAGGGCATATATTGTATATCGCTCGCGGATGCTTCAAAAAGAAAATAAATTGCTGGAAGAAAAAGTAAGTCTACGGACAAACCAGTTGCAACAATCCCTGGAGGACCTGAAAGCTACGCAGGTGCAATTGATCCAGTCAGAAAAAATGGCGTCGCTGGGAGAACTTACGGCAGGCATTGCGCATGAGATACAGAACCCGCTAAACTTCGTCAACAATTTTTCCGAGGTCAATACAGAATTGATAGCGGAAATGAAAGACGAATTAGATAAAGGAAACCTGGAAGATGCAAAGGCGATTGCGGATGACATTGCGGCCAATGAAGAAAAAATAAATCAGCATGGAAAAAGAGCCGATGCAATAGTTAAAGGTATGTTGCTGCACAGCCGCAGGAGCAGCGGGGTAAAAGAACCGATCGATATAAATGCGCTGGCAGATGAATATTTGCGATTGGCATACCATGGCCTGCGGGCAAAAGATAAAACCTTCAATGCTTCGATGAAAACGGATTTTGATAAAAGCATTGGAAATATCAATATCATTCCACAGGATATAGGGCGTGTGATCCTTAATCTTATCACCAACGCTTTCTATGCGGTAAATGAAAAAAAGAAACAAGCCACGGAACCTTATGAACCCACTATTTTTGTGAGCACAAAAAAGACCAATGGCAATATTGAGGTAAGCATCAGGGACAACGGCAACGGCATTCCGCAGAAAGTGCTCGACAAAATATTTCAGCCATTCTTTACTACCAAACCCACCGGCGAAGGAACGGGTTTAGGCTTGAGTATGAGTTATGATATTGTTACAAAGGGGCACGGCGGTGAATTGCAGGTGGAAACAATTGATGGCCAGGGTGCAGTGTTTACGATTAAATTACCTGTTGTGTAATTGCTATCGCAAGATGATTTAGCCTGGTAAATAAACATAAACAAAATGGTTCAGAGAAATACATTAAATCAATCAAATGAAAATTTTAGTAGTTGACGACGAAAGAGATATTCAAACATTATTTGAGCAGCGCTTTAGAAAAGAGATCAGGGAAAAGCTGTTGAATTTTATTTTCGCATTTTCAGGTGAAGATGCGCTGGCTTACCTGAACCAGCATGAACACGAAGCGGTACTGATCTTATCTGATATCAATATGCCCGGCATGAGCGGACTGGAATTATTAGGCCATATTAAGCAGAAATACCTGAAACCACCGCCGTTGGTAATGATGATCACGGCTTATGGAGATGCTGAAAATTATAATATGGCAAAGCAGCTGGGCGCGGATGACTTTCTAACCAAACCTGTCGACTTCAACTTATTAAAAGAAAAATTAAAAATTTTAGGCTGATGGCAAAAATATTAGTGGCAGATGATGAGACTGACCTGGAAATGCTTATCAAACAAAAATTCCGGCAGAAGATAAGAGAGCAACAATATGAATTTATTTTTGCCATTAACGGCAATGATGCGCTTGACAAAATTCAGCAGCATGCCGATGTGGATATTGTATTGAGTGATATCAACATGCCAGAGATGGACGGCCTGACGTTACTCAGCCGCCTCAATGAATCGAGCCCGTTGATAAAATCGGTTATTGTGTCTGCGTATGGTGACATGGAAAATATCCGTACGGCAATGAACCGGGGCGCTTTCGACTTCATTACAAAGCCCATTAATTTTGTTGACCTATCGTTAACGATAGAGAAAACGATGAAGCATGTCACGCAGATACGTGATACGGTGAAAGCCATTAAAGAAAACAATATACTTAAGATGTATGTGGATGAGGCCGTTCTCAATTTTATGGGCAGCCGGGAGTTTGAATCTTCGTTGATCGCAAATGAAACGATAGAAGCGACGGTAGCTTTTCTTGATATCTGCAGTTTCACTTCCATCAGCGAAAATGAGAGTGCGGATACCGTCGTTAACCTGTTGAACAAATACTTTGACGTGATGGTAAAAGAGATCATTGCCCAGGGAGGTTATATCGATAAATTTATCGGCGATGCGATCATGGCGGTATTCCGCGGCGATTATCACCTGGACAGGGCCATTGACGCCTGTTTGGCAGTAAGGTCAAAAATAGAAAATTTGCCTTCGCTTTCAGAAGTGGTATCCTTCGTTCCAAAAGTATCGATCGGCATCAATAGTGGTGAAATGATCTCAGGAAATATTGGTTCATCAAGCCTGCGCCGGTTGGATTATACGGTGATCGGCGACACAGTAAACACGGCGCAGCGCCTGCAGTCGATTGCAGGGCCGGGCCAGATAATAATCAGCGAGCAGGCGTACGACAAAGTAAAAGAATCATTCAATTGCCGGAGTGCGGGAGAGGTTAAAGTAAAGAACAAGGCCAATAGTATGAATATTTATGAAGTAATGGATTGAGGGGTAACATGCTAACAATCCTTAGTGGGGCGCCGGGGAGGTTCCGGCAGGGTTTATAGCTTGCGCTGTAAATTTATAAACTTCAATTGTTCAATTTACAAGTAAGTTCAATCGAGGTTTTCATGGGCCGCACCATAAGTTATAAAGCATCCAACCGTCAAATTCACAAGTGAGTCCCAGCGGGGTTCATAGCTCGCTCTGTAGGTTATAAAATCTTCAACGTCAAATTCACAAGTACGTCCCAGCGGGGTTTC
>JBDSLD010000284.1:0-16304 GCA_039916545.1 Ferruginibacter sp. | reverse complement strand
TGGGTTAACCAGTTAAAAACGATCATGAAAACCGAAAGTGTTTTTGTAGCAGTAGGCGCGGGCCATCTTGTTGGCAACGAGGGCCTGATCAGTTTATTAAAAAAAGAAGGATATGTCTTAAAGCCGATATTGAATAAATGAACTGAGAAATGAGTGCCACTCAATATTTGTCCTAATTTTGTAAGATGAACAAACTGATCCGTGCTGTACTTTTACTTGTTATTTTTTCATCCTGTGAAAAGGATATCAATTTTAATTTAAAGAATTCGGAGGATTTATTGGTGGTGGATGCCAATATCGAAAATGACCGGCCGCCGGTAGTAGTGCTTACTAAAAGCCTTGATTTTTTTAGCACCCTTGACCCCGCTTTGTTGATCAATTCTTTTGTCCGGAATGCGGATGTTACTATTTCCAATGGCGTGCTTACGCATAAATTGAAAGAATACGCAACGGCCGTTGGTGGCGGAATCACTTTATATTCATACAGCATCGACTCAGCCAATCTCGCAACCGCTTTTTTAGGCGAATTCAATACGAGCTATACATTAAATATAACTGCGGAGGGCAAAGAATATACTGCCGCAACCACGATCCCGGCTTTGACAAAAAAGGCAGATTCATTGTGGTGGAAAACCGCGCCCTACTCAGATGATACCAATAATGTTGTGTTGATGGTAAGGTCCACGGATCCACCGGGCCTGGGAAATTATATCCGGTATTTTACCAAAAAGAACAGTGATGCTTTTTTACCAGGCGAAAATTCAGTTTTTGACGACCAGGTCATTGACAATACCACTTACGAATTACAACTGGATCCTGGCATAAACCGTAATAATTCAGTCCCGTTTGACAGCAACTATTTTAGAAGGGGAGATACCGTTACCCTTAAGCTATGTAATATTGATAGGGCCACCTATACTTTCTGGAGTACCTGGGAATTTGCTTTTCAGAGTATCGGCAACCCTTTTGCACAGCCTAATAAAGTAATTGGCAATATCAGCAATGGTGCGCTGGGCGATTTTTATGGTTACGCTGCATTTTATAAAACATTGATTATACCAAAATGAGGCGGGAGAAGGTTAGAGTTGAAAGGTTTGAGGCAGGTCTTCAGCTGGCTTCTTCATGCTTCGATCATTATCGTTTAGGAAGGATGCACTCTTTTACTGCTAAACCTTCAACCTTTCACCTTTAACCGCTGGCCGGCCATCCTGCTAACAAAACCTTAAGGCTTAAACCTTTCCCCTTCAACCTTTATTACGTAATTTTGCAGCAACTAAAAAAATATGGAAAATAGCGAAGTAGAAAAAGTTCATTGTTTAATAATAGGTTCAGGTCCGGCCGGTTATACTGCGGCCATTTATGCGAGCAGGGCAGGATTAAACCCCGTCCTCTACCAGGGCATTCAGCCAGGCGGCCAGTTAACGATAACTACCGAAGTTGAAAACTATCCCGGGTATCCAAAAGGCGTACAGGGCCCGGAAATGATGGTTGATTTTGAGAACCAGGCTAAACGTATGGGTACGGATATCCGGTATGGGCTCGCCACAAAGGTTGATTTTTCTTCTCAGCCTTATAAAGTTGAAATAGATGAAGAAAAGTGGATCGCGGCTGATGCGGTCATTATTTCTACCGGTGCTTCTGCCAAGTGGCTCGGACTTGAAAGTGAGCAGCGGCTAAACGGTTATGGTGTTAGCGCCTGCGCGGTATGTGATGGATTTTTCTTTAAAGCAAAAGAGGTCGCTATTATTGGCGCAGGAGATACCGCAGCTGAAGAAGCGCTTTATCTTTCAAAAATATGTTCCAAAGTACACATGATCGTGCGCAAGGGCGAGATGCGGGCCAGCAAAATAATGCAGGACCGGGTGATCAATACACCTAATATACAGGTGTACTGGCACAGTGAAACGGATGAGATATTGGGAGATAAAAAAGTAGAGGCGGTCCGTATTAAAAACAACCAGACCGGTGGAAAACTGGAAATTCCGGTGAGCGCGTTTTTTGTGGCGATCGGCCATCACCCTAACAGTGATATCTTTAAAGGATGGCTGGACATGGATGAAGCGGGCTACCTGGTTACCGAGCCGGGTACTTCCAAAACCAATATTGAAGGAGTTTTTGCTTCGGGTGACGTGCAGGACAAGATCTACCGCCAGGCGGTAACTGCTGCAGGCAGCGGCTGTATGGCGGCCCTTGATGCAGAAAGATGGTTGGGCGCACAGCAACATGCTTAATAAGAGGTCCTCACTTTTTGATATCAAAGGAAGAAAATTTAGCGTGGCATCTGTTTAGTGGAAAGAAAACTAATGCACCGCGATTTTAAAACAATCAATTATTTTAATTATCCATTAAATGCTGACCATTCATTTACATAATTTGCTATTTCATTCTTTTCACGGGTTTTATGAAGAAGAACAGGTTTTGGGAAACGATTTTGAAGTGAATGCGGATGTAGTGGTGGATACGCCCGATATGGTAACGACGTTGCGGCAGACGGTGAATTATGTTACCATCTATGCAGCAATTAAGCAAAGAATGGAACTGGCCACTCCCTTACTTGAAACTGTAGCGCAGGAAATGACACATGCCATTCATAAAATAGACGACAGGATCAGGTCTGTAAGTATCACTATCAAAAAATCATCTCCACCGATTGAAAATTTCCAGGGATTGGTCGGCGTGAGTTATAAAAGAGAATTTTAGTATGAAATTCCTACTCCTGAGTTTATTGATGCCTTTCTTACTTCAATTGCCGATGCAGGATATTGGGGCCCTGATAAAAGAGGCTGACCGTTTAGAAAGCTTGCCAAATGAAAAGGCAGCTTTTGCCAAGTTCAAAGAGGTACTCAAAATTCAGCCTGTTAATAGTTATGCACTTAATAAATGTAGTGAGCTTTGCAGCAGGATCGGCAAGCGCCAGGCCAATTCAAAACTGACCGAGGATTATTATTCAGCTGCCAGAACATATGCCGGGATTGCTTTAAGGGCTAACCCGAATAATTCTGAATCAAATTGCGTAATGGCAATAGCGCTGGGTAGAAGCTCACTTAATAAAAGTGGCAAAGAAAAAATAGCCAATGCAAAAGAGGTAAAGAAATATGTAGATGCGGCGATCAAAAATGACCCGCAGAATTTTAAAGCCTGGCATGTACTTGGCCGCTGGAACTACGAAATTTGTATGCTGAACGGGTTTGAAAGAGCGGCAGTAAAAGTATTTTACGGCGGTTTGCCAGCAGCTTCTTTAAAAGAATCGATTGCTGCTTTTGAGCGGGCGCAGGCCATTACCGATGGATTTATTTTAAATTACTTTGAAATGGCCAAAGCATACAAAATGAACGACCAGCAGGACAAGGCCATCGCGGCACTTACTAAAATGCTTACTATGCCCAATCAAACGGAAGATGACCCGGTCATAAAAGAGTCCGGAAGAAAACTGCTTAACCAATGGAGATGATATTTAAGAGAAGGTTGATCGGCCGCAGTGGTTTTTTCAGCTACCTCAACACTCAAAAATAATATATGAAAAGTTTTCTTCCGGTGTTCTTTTTTTCTTTTTTTACGCTTGCGGCTACAGCTCAAAACGAAGAGTCAGTCGCGTCTGCCTATGATCCGCACCTGCTGTTTTCTCCAATGTTTTACCCGGTAGGTGAAACCAATACCCGGGCCGCGACGGGCGAAGCCAATACCGGCTATTGGCAAAACCGGGCGGATTATAATATCAACGCCTCCCTGAATGACATTACGCATGAAATTTCCGGCACTGTCATCATCACTTATAAAAATAATAGTCCGCGCACTTTACCATTTCTGTGGTTGCAGCTGGATCAGAATTTATTTAATAAAGATAGCCGCGGGCAAACCCGCATGCCTGTTGATAGCCGCAGTCGCTATGGCGATGCCAACAGCAAATTTGAAGGGGGCTATAAGATCAGCTCCGTAAAATTAAATAATGTGGTGATTTCGGGCACATCACAAACCGAAACTGCCTCTTTCAGCAAAGCTGATGAATCAGCCGGTTACATCATTACAGATACCAGGATGCAGATCCGTTTACCAAAGCCCATGGCCGCTTCGGGAGATGTCGTTAAAATAGAGCTGGCCTATTCTTTTGTATTGCCGGACTATGGGGCCGACCGCTGTGGTATTCTGCCAACAAAGAACGGCGAGATATTCAGCGTGGCCCAGTGGTATCCGCGCATGTGCGTCTTTGATGACGTCCAGGGCTGGAACACACTCCCTTATTTGGGAGCGGGCGAGTTTTACCTTGAATACGGAGATTTTGATTTCACCATTACTGCTCCTGCATCTCATATCGTCGTGGCGAGCGGTGAGTTATTAAATCCTTCGGAAGTATTGACCCCGTCGCAACTAACCCGCATGGAAGCGGCAAAGAAAAGTGACAAAACCGTAATGATCCGTACCGAAAAAGAGATCGCCGATCCTTCGTCAAGGCCAAAAGCGGCTACACTTACCTGGCATTATAAAATAAGCAATGCAAGGGACGTTTCCTGGGCATCGTCCAAAGCATTTATTTGGGATGCGGCGAAAATTAACTTACCCGGTGGTAAAACGTCATTGGCCATGAGCGTTTATCCATCCGAAAGCAAAGGTGAAAAAGGATGGGGGAGAGCGACAGAATATACAAAAGGAAGTATCGAAAATTATAGCAAGCGCTGGTTCGTTTACCCCTACCCGGTAGCTACCAATGTTGCCGGCAATGTTGGTGGAATGGAATACCCGGGCATTGTTTTTTGCGGTTACAAAGCGGAGACGGACGGCCTTTTTGGTGTAACGGACCATGAGTTTGGGCACACCTGGTTCCCGATGATCGTAGGCAGTAACGAACGTAAATATGGCTGGATGGATGAAGGCTTCAACACTTTTATCAACTCCCTCGCAGATGATGATTTTAATAAAGGCGAATATAAGGCGCCACCCAACACGATGGAGTATACGGCCGGGTATATGTTTGGCGGTGGCAGCGAATCGATTATGAATATCCCCGATGCTTTGCAGGAAGGAAATATCGGCAACGACCTTTATTCCAAACCTGGTTATGGGCTACAATTGTTGCGTGATGAAATTTTAGGACCGGAAAGATTCGATTATGCTTTTAGGATGTACATCAGTCGCTGGGCATACAAACACCCAACTCCCTGGGATTTTTTCAGGACGATCGAAAATGCGTCGGGTGAGGACCTGGCCTGGTTCTGGAGGGGTTGGTTTTTAGAAAACTACCGGCTGGACCAGTCGATCCTTTCAGTTTCGTATGAAAACAATGACCCTGCCCTGGGGTCATTCGTTACCATCGCAAACCTCGACCAGATGGCGATGCCTGTAATTTTAAGTTATGAAACAATCAACGGAAAAAAAGGTACCCTGAAATTACCAGTCGAAATTTGGAACAACGCGGTAATAAAAAAAATAAAACTGCCTGTCAGTACAAAGTTGAAAACCGTAACGATTGATCCGGGTAAGATCTTTCCTGATCAGAATTTTGGCAACAATGTATGGCGGGCAAGTAATTAGGTACGTGGTGATCTGCGCTTTTCTTCTATCAAAATATCGACTCTCTGAGGCTTAAATTAATGATGCTGCCGTTAGCACCAGGTTCTCAACTATTTCAGGCTTTACTTCATCTTTCATAAGCGATCTGTAAAACCCTGCTGCCTGAAAGATTATCCGTCGGTTATACTGCTGCATTATTTCCAGGCGCAGGGCTCTGCCATGTGCCTGCTTCGCTACTACAGTATTAATCTTAAAGTAGTTGCCAAAAAATTATTGCATATTTTGGAAGCATTTATCAGTATCAGGCAAGACACAGGGCTGAGCCCAGCGCCTGGTGAGTTTACCAATCCAAGATTTCGCACACTTGTGGTATGGAGCCATTCCTCGCACCATACCCGGAGACTTGGTAAAAGCACTTTTAATGTTAACCAATAGTTATTGGCTTAAACCACAAACCATGTTTAATGCGTAAAAGATTTAACCGGAACGTATTAAAAGCAAGTGGAATACTACTGATATATTGTCCCCTGCGGAACGTCAATTTTATTGATCCCCGCTTGGCCATTGTATTTTTTCCAGTATTTTATACGCTTATTTATTTCGGACAAAACAGTATGAAAGACTATGCTTATCTTTACGACCGCTATATTGAAAGATTGAAGTTGGAGAATGATTTGTAAAAATAAATAATACAAGAACTGTTTGCCGCGACAGACCTGAAAAAATATGATTTTACAGCACGCTAATAGATTTATAATTCGTCCCGGAATTGTTAATAATAGAAAAAATCCAACTGCCGGAAAAGTATTTCCTGCTATCATATCTTCCCCCGGGCACATCTCCCCGGCAAGGACCCATTACCAACAGCAAACTATTTTACACAAATAATGTATCAATCATTCTTTAAAATTACCAACATGAATCGTTCTCTTGTCATTATGAAAAACCTTGCGCTTCTAACGGTTGTACTGCTTGTTTTTTCCTGCTCCAATAAACGTGAAAGCAAACCAAGGATATTGGTTTTCAGCAAAACAGCCGGCTACCACCATGAATCAATAGCAGAAGGAAACGTAGCGATCACAAAATTGGGTAGCCAGAATAATTTTGACGTAGATACCACGACAGATGCGGCTATGTTTGAAGATGATAGTTTAAAGAATTACGCAGCAGTAGTATTTTTGAGCACAACGGGTGATGTGTTGAACAGCTACCAGGAAGCTGCTTTTGAAAGATACATACAAGCGGGTGGCGGATACATGGGTATTCACGCGGCGGCCGACTGTGAATACGATTGGGGCTGGTACGGCAGACTGGCCGGCGGTTATTTTTTAAGTCACCCCGGCATCCATGATACTTTTCCAAATATCCAGGAAGGGGTGCTGAATGTGGTTGATCAAAGCAATATTGCAACTAAAGATTTGCCAAAACAGTGGAAGCGGACAGACGAATACTATAGCTATAAAAAGATGAATAAGGATGTGCATGTGCTGATGACCATTGATGAAAAAACCTATCACGGCGGAGAAAACGGGGACAACCATCCGATGGCCTGGTACCACGATTATGATGGCGGCAGGGCATTTTATACCGCGCTGGGACATACGAAAGAATCATTTTCCGAGGAAGCTTATCTTAAACATATTTTAGGCGGAATCCAGTATGCAATAGGCGACAATAAAGAGTTGGATTACGGCAAGGCCAAGACACAGATCCCACCGGATGAAAATCGTTTTACCAAAACTCAACTTGCACAAGGTGATTTCTTTGAACCAACCGAAATGACCATTCTTCCCAATTTCGACATCCTGATCATTCAAAGGCGTGGTGAAATAATGTTGTATAAAAATGAGACCAAGAAAGTAAAACAGGTGGGGTTTTTCAACGTATATTTTAAAACACTTTCCACACCAGGCGTAAATGCGGAGGAAGGAATGCTTGGCCTGGCGAAGGATCCTGATTTTGCAAAAAATAATTGGGTGTATATTTATTACAGTCCTGCTGATACCAGTGTAAACCGTTTATCAAGGTTTACTTTCGTAAATGACACACTCGATCATGCGACAGAGAAAGTTATCCTGGAAGTAAAATCACAACGTGAGATTTGTTGCCATACCGGCGGATCGATCGCTTTTGGACCTGATAAATTATTATATTTTTCTGCAGGAGATAATTCTACTCCTTTTAATGAGCCCGGCGCCAAATATGTAAACAGCGGATTCGCACCACTGAATGACCTGCCCGGTCGCCAGCAATATGATGCAAGAAGATCTGCTGGAAATACGAATGACCTGCGTGGAAAGATCATGCGGATAAGGGTTAAGGATGATGGAACGTATGAAATACCCGACGGCAATCTTTTTCCAAAAGGCACTGACAAGACAAGGCCGGAAATTTATGTAATGGGAAATAGAAATCCATACCGGATCTCCGTTGATCAGAAAAATAGTAATTTATACTGGGGTGAAGTTGGACCGGACGCTAATAATGACAGTTCAGCTACCCGCGGTCCCCGTGGTTATGATGAAGTGAACCAGGCGCGGAAGGCAGGTTATTTCGGCTGGCCGCTATTTGTTGGAAATAATTATGCTTATCATCAGTATGATTATGCCACAGGAGCAAGCGGTCCTGCATTCGATCCTGCCAAACCGATCAATGATTCCAGGAACAATACGGGATTGAGAGAATTACCTCCCGCGCAACCAGCGTTTATCTGGTATCCTTACGCGGCTTCGCCAGATTTTCCACAGGTTGGTACGGGCGGAAGAAATGCAATGGCCGGCCCTGTTTATTACACAGATATGTATCCAAAAGAAACCCGCCTGCCTGATTATTACAATGGCAAACTGATCATTTATGAATGGATACGTGGCTGGATAAAAGCCGTGACCTTACAACCCAACGGAGATTTTGATAAAATGGAACCGTTTTTCCCTTCCCTGAAAGTAAACTCACTGATAGATATGGAAGTTGGCCCTGATGGAAGGATATACATGCTTGAATACGGCAATGGCTGGTTTACGAAAAATGCCGATGCAGGGCTTGCAAGGATCGACTATACCTCCGGCAACAGGCCGCCTGCGATCACTGACATCAAGGTCAACAAAAGCTCGGGTGTACTTCCACTCGCAGTAAAAGTTACTGCAACCGCGAAAGACCCGGAGAAAGATAAAGTAAGCTACACCTGGGATCTTGGAAATGGTACTACCAAAGAAACAGCGACACCAGAACTTGATTACACTTACACTACCGCAGGCGATTATAAAATATCAGTGGAGGCAAAGGATGATAAAGGCGCATCTTCCAAAAGCAACACGGTAAGCGTGTACGCAGGTAACGAAGCGCCGGTAGTAACAGTAAACCTGACAGGTGGAAATAAATCATTTTATTTACCTGGCACACCGCTCAAATACGAGGTGATCGTAAATGATAAAACTGATACGGCCAAGATAGATCCGGCCAATCTTTTTGTGTCGGTAGATTATGTGGAAGGATTGGATAAAGCGGGAGCATCTATGGGTCATCAACAGGGCCAGGCAAATATTGAAGGCAAGAACCTCATCCTTTCACTGGATTGCAAAAGCTGCCATAAAGAATTGGAGAAATCCGTCGGACCAGCTTACATGCAGGTATCACAAAAATACCTGAAAGACAGGGGAGCGATGGATTACCTTACTCAAAAAATAATCAAGGGCGGATCAGGCGTATGGGGCGAAGTAGCAATGCCGGGCCATCCAAACCTGGCAGCCGGCGATATACGGCAAATTGTAACCTGGATATTATCGCTTGGCAATACTGCCTCACTGAAAAAGTCACTTGCGCCGACCGGTACCATTACACCGCCGGCAGACCAAAAACCAAACAGTTCATTGGTTGTGGCTGCAAGTTATACGGATAAAGGTGGAAATAATCTCAAGTCTTTAACCGGCACCAGTGCCGCTTCTCTTGCCAGCAATACTGTTTTGTTCACCGGCAAAGAAAAGACCAAAGATTTTACCAGTTTCAAATATAATGGCGCCAATCTCCTGCTTTTCCCGGACAGGGAAGGATGGTTTGCATTGGACAATTTTGATCTGACTTCAGTACGTTCAATTAACCTTACGGCTGGGTGGCAGGGACAACCTTTAACAGGTATGTCGTTTGAAGTAAGGTTAGATGCGCCTGACGGAAAATTATTGGGTAAAGGCTCGATACCAGCTCCGCCGAAGGGACAGGCAACGGGTGTAATAAAAGTACCGGTTGAAGCCGTAACAGATGGCCAGTTCCATGCAGTTTACTTTATTTACAAAGCATCTGATAAAGTAAGCGGGGGGATTAGATCGGCTCAATTTAATGCTAAATAATCCAGACCAGGAAGAACACCGGTTGATCTGGAAAATAGGATCGTTAATTGAAAACTGTCAATATTTTTGAAAGTGATTTATATGTTTTGCCGGTAATGGCAATAGTAAAGTGTAAATAAAAAATGTTTTTGCACGAATTGATTTGAACAAACAGTTAAAAAAATAGTATGCTTAAAAAGGTGTTTTTTGGAATTGTAATATTGCTGGGTACTTTACAAATAACTGCGCAGATATCCGTTACAGGTAGCGTGACGGACCAGGAATCACGGGTAATTAATAATGTCGGTATTCATTTATTAAATACACCGGTGAATACATTGACTGATCCGGGTGGCCATTTTACTATTCCTGGTTTGGCAGCAGGCAAGTACACCATCGAGTTATCGGCTGTAGGATATGCTACTGTTGCAAGCGTTATCGAGGTGAATGAGAATAATAAGTCATTCACTTTCCAATTAAAAAATCTATTGGTTCAGCTGGAGGCGGTGACTGTAACGGCGGAAAAAAAAGAGGAACTGTTGCAAAATATACCAGTCAGCATAACCGCTTTATCAGCGCGGCAGGTGACGGAATTCAGGTTGTGGAACGTAAAGGACCTTACCGCGATCGTGCCTAATTTATACGCCGGTAATTCCGGTGATGAGCGAAATGTAACTTCTATCCGGGGCATCACCACCACGTCTTACGATCCTTCAGTGGCTACATATATTGATGGCGTTAACCAGTTTAGTCTTGATACCTACATTCCGCAATTATCCGATATTGAAAGGATCGAGGTATTGCGTGGCCCGCAAGGCACGCTGTACGGAAGGAACGCCATGGGCGGCGTTATCAATATCATCACTAAACAGCCAACCAACAGTACCAGCGGTTTTGTTGAGCTGAATGTGGGGAATTATAATCAGCAACGCTATAGTGCCGGCATCCGCACGGCAATCGTAAAAGATAAATTATTCTTTGGCGCTTCCGGAGTATTTAGCAAGCGCGACGGGTATTATGAAAATGAATTTAACAATGAATCTTTCGATAAGCAAAATGGGATCACGGGTAATTATTATTTAAAGTATTTGCCTGCTGCCAGGTGGTCGGTTACACTTAATGTAAAACATCAGAATAACCGCAATCATGGCGCCTTCCCGATGGTGAATGGCATTGATGAAGCTTTCGCCAATCCATTTAAATTAAATCAAAATGCGGTCGGCAAAATGTTTGATAATACATTGAACGCTTCTTTGTCCGTTAATCATTCCGGCGCAGCAGTTGATTTCTCTTCCCAATTATCCTGGCAAAATAACCATCGTTATTATAACCCGCCTGTTGATGGTGACTTCTCGCCGCTGGATGCAGTTACGATTGTAAACGATTATGGAAGCAGTTGGAACAATGTAAAAGTAGTAACGCATGAATTAAGGTTCAATTCCTCTACGCGCAAATCATCGCCGCTTAGCTGGACAGCGGGTACTTATTTCTTTCACCAGTATAACCCTGCAAAGCAGGCCACGCATTTTGGTAAGGATGCCGGCGCATTGGGCGCACCTGACACAGATTTTTCTACTATCAATACTACCAAAGGAAAAAATACGGGTATCGCCTTATATGGACAAGCGAATTATGCCCTTACAAAAAAACTATCGCTGGTCGCAGGCCTGCGGTATGATTATGAGCATAAAAATTTGAATGTCCTGGGCGAGTTCCAAAAAGATGGACAGGATGCTTTTATAACAACCGCCGACACTTCAGCCTCAGCAAATTTTAGCGCGTTTTCTCCAAAATTGGGCTTGAAATATCAGCTGGCGAGCAACAGTAATTTATATGCAAATTATAGTCGCGGTTACAGAACAGGCGGACTTACACAGCTGGCATCAGATCCGTCGCAACCTCCATTGTATCCATATAAACCTGAGTACAGCAATAATATTGAAATAGGCATTAAAAATAGTTTTCTCAACGACCGCCTAAGCTTAAATATTACCGCTTTCGTTACGCATGTGAACGATGCACAGGTGCCGACATTAGTTTTGCCGCAGGCGATCACCGTTACAAGAAATACCGGGTCGCTCACCAGCAAGGGAGCGGAACTGGAGCTATTGTTTAAGCCTGTCAAAGGGTTTCAGCTGGAGTACAGTTTTGGCTATACCGACGCCGCTTACAAGTCATTGAAAGTATCATCAAATGGCCAGGAAGTGGACCTGGGAGGTAAAAGACAGATATTTACCCCCGATGTAACTTCCATGCTTAGCCTGCAATACAGCTATATGCTAAGCGAGCGCCACCAGGTTAAACTGATCGCAAGAGGCGAATGGTACTATTTGGGCAGCAGGTATTTTGACCTGGCCAATACTATCCGTCAATCACCATACGATATCTACAATGCAAGGGCCGGAGTTAGTTTAAAACACCTGGATGTATTTTTCTGGGCAAGGAACTTCACCAATAAAAAGTACATAGAGTATGCGTATGATTTTGGAGCGGTTCACCTTGGCAATCCCAGTACTTACGGTGTAACGGTTAAGACAATGTTTTGATAATTGGCTTGGAAACGTTGACGTGCTGGTAACAATACCTGGTGACAGATACCGTTTTTTGACAACGACAAGAACTACCACAAACCTCACAGATTTTTGAAACCTGTGAGGTTTTATCAATCAGCTTGCTGTTAAAGCGCTGCTGATCGGTATTTCAGGTACTATTACTTAGTGTCTGCAAGAAAACGCTGTTATTAATAACTGGTAAGGGTTTTAGAATATTTTCTAATCCGAATCTTCACTTCACCAACTACCTGTCAACTCTCTACTTTTGCCTTCACAGCCGGTCCGCCAGCTGGCGGATAATCGGAACGCTGCTGTTTTTGCTTTTTTGAAAAATAGGCTGCGCATTTTTTTAATTCCGATTTCATCGGAACCGAACCAACGAAAGGCAGCTAACCCGGTTGCTGGTGTAAAAGATCAAACAGTGGGCACACTTAAATGCCTTTTATTAAACAGATCAGTAATGTTTTATTTTAGGTCATTACTTTAGTTTCAGATTAATACTATTCAACAAGAAAAATCTCCACAATCCATTGTCTGTAAAGGTTTTCGGAGTTTTCCTGCAAACACTACTTAATTATTTTATCTGGAACAATACGTTCAGCGTTAGCACCTGGTTGGAATTTTTATTGGTATTGGCTCCCCGGCCCACATAGCGCAAGCCCTGCTGATACATTAAGCCAACCGTGGTTTTTTTCTGGGTGTAACGAAGCCCGGCTACAAAGCGGTAATCAATATGGTGAACCTTCACCTCATAATCTTTCTGCATATTCGCCGCTGTGGCGGTTGATAATGGATTGCTTAAACTGATCGGCGGAGTTATGCTATTCATTTGAAAATCATAAGGGGCCAATACTTTCGTGGTTCTTTTGTTAAGCAAAACCGATACCTGGATACCACTTTGTATAGAAATATTTTTGGTGATGTTTACACCCATGGTGAGTGGAATATCGGCATAACGTAAACGGCTATACGTGGTAGTTTCGTTGTATAAACTTATATTGTTGATAGTATCGTTTAAATAAATCGTTTTACTTAATCCGCCGGTGCTTGTCGATACCGGTGACCAGGCAGAAAGGCCGGCCGCCAGGTAAAAAACTGGTGTTATATTGTACCGTGCTTCGGCAATAGGATATGGTTGCAAATCCTGGCTGTTGCTGAAAGCAGTGTTCATTGCAATACCGCCTGATAAACTCCAGGATGCTTTTGCAATGGCCTTTTTGTTGCTTTTTGGGTAAGCTGAAGCTGAAGTAGCCTTCGTAACAACTGTCGCGGCCGAAAGCCTGTTCACTGTTTGCTTTTCGATCATACCATTAATTATTTTTTCAGCCCTGTTTCCAGGTGAATTTGCTGCCGCTGCCGGCTGGTTGATCTTATCCTGTTGCACAGCCAGTACCTGTTTATCCTGGTAAGAAAAATGAACACTGGTATTTTTCAGCAACGTAATGTTCCTGGGTAACTTGTTAATGGTTACAACCCTGGTTGTCTTATTTAATGTTAGAAAAGAATTGGCCGTTCTGAATGCAGTAATTGGCTGAAAAGTTTTTTTATTGGCGGTTATAGTTGAAAATTTATTATCTAATTGCAGGGTGGGGAATAAAAGTACCAGCAGCAATGCTGCTGCAAAAGCATAACGGAGCGACTGTCTTCGGCGTAATATTGACACCTCAACAGGCAAATGTTCATTTAGCAAAGCTTGCATTTGCCGCCAGCCGTCGTTAGCAGAAATGACCGGTTCAGTAATATCATGTAAATCTTCACTCATACTTTGCTAGTTTATTTTGTTTTAACTGCATAGAATTTTTTAACCGCTTTCTTGCTTCAGCAAGATGCCACCTGCTGGTGGTTTCTGAAATATTAAGTTCTTCTGCAATATCTTTATGAGAATAGCCATCAAAGGCAAAAAGGTTGACTACAACCCGGGTGACGGTGGGTAAAAGTTTAAAATGCTGTAATATTTCTTCCTGCTTCCAATTATAGTTTAATTGAAAATCATCGTCTCCCTGCTCCTCAATATGGTCGATATGTATAAGCCGGATCTCTTTTTTGTATCTCCGCGTATGATCAATTGCAGTGTTGATCACAATGGTTTTTAGCCAGGATTTAAAATTCCCTAAGTCCCGGTTGTAAGTTGAAATACTGCGGAAAACCTTCAAAAAGGCATCATTAAGAATGGTCAATGCATCATGTGGTTGCCCGGTATACCGCTGGCACGTACGAAACATATCTGCATAAAAATGTTTATACAGGTTCTCCTGCGCAATCCGGCTATTGTTGCCGCAGGCATCGATTAATTCATATATGTCTTCCTCGGTCAAATTATATGGAGCTGATTTTAAGTAAGCGCTGCAACTTTTATTATAAAAATTGCAGCGCATCCGATTTTGTTCCGGTCCGTCATTTTTTTCAGCCAACCGGCAATTATGCCTGTCCCTGCTGCTTTTTAACTGGTGTCCCGTCCAGCCATGACAACCCGGAATTTATCCGCATCTTACTTAATGTTTGAATGAGATTGTTTTGCTGATCTTATTGGCCGGATTCAGACTGTCGGTATATTTTACCTTAAGTATGCTATCGTTTAATAAGATTACTTTCCATGACAAGTATTTTGCCGGGGTGGTTGCACCAAGTTGGATAGAATCATCAACCAGTTTATATGCCCAGTTACCCTTGGAGTAATAAAAAACAGAAGAATCACATTTAGCCGTACCATCCTGGAAATCGAATCCTGAGGCGTTAAATTTTATAATGTCATCGCTCATACAGGCCTTTAACAGTGTACTATCGGTGTCCGGCTGGTTCTTTTTAGGCGTGGTAATGTTAGTGATCTTCCAATCAAACATTAGCTTTTTAACCTTATCAGGTACGGGCGTGGGGTTGTCATCTTTATTACAAGCCGCAAACAAGGTGCTGGTTAAAATGGCGACTGCAAATAATTTAAATATATTTTTTTTGTTCATTTCGATTGATTAAAGTGTTAATAAATTTTTATCCCGGGATGTGTACACCTACTAGTACGAAGGTTTATTTAAGTTTGTTGGGGATGATAGAAAATAATTTAAAAATTATTGTATTGGCATTTTGGGCAATGGATAATTTACGTACCCAAAAGTTTCATAATATTAACCGGGCCTCTTACAATGCATTGCTCATCCATTACAAATATTTTTTCCGGGTGCAAAGGTGACTGATCCGGCCAAAATATTTTACCCGCCGGCATATCTTGTTATTTCTTTAACAAAAAAAAATTGCATAAATAATACCGAACGGTATATATTTGCATTGTCAAATACATCAATATGTCAAAAGCGGAAGATACAAGAGCCTTTATAATTGAGAAAACAGCCCCGATATTTAATACAAAGGGATATGCGGGTACTTCGTTGACTGACATCACTGAAGCCACCGGGTTGACAAAAGGCAGCATCTATGGAAATTTTGCCAATAAAGATGAAGTAGCAATAGCAGTCTACGATTATCATACCTGTTTGTTGAGTAAAAAACTGGATGAAGTAATTGGCGGCCAGGAATCAGCCACCGGCAAATTGATGGCGATGACGGGTTACTACCGCACTAACTGGAAAAAAATGTTCGAAAGAGGAGGCTGCCCTATATTGAATGCATCTGTTGAAGCTGATGATAACCTGCCATTTTTGAAGAAGAATGTTCAGACCAGTATCAGGAACTGGGCAACCAGGATAACGGGGATCATCGAAGAAGGAAAAAAATCAGGTGAATTTAAAAAGAATATCAATGCAGTCGATTTCAGTTATAATATTATCACCCTGATCGAAGGTGGGATCATGCTTGCCAAGATCACCAATAATCAACACCTGCTATTTTCCGCTCTTGACAGGGCAGAACTTATAATAAAGGTGGAAATCAAAAAATAATTTTTTTTAATAAAAAATATACCGATCGGTATATTTTT
>JBDSLD010000283.1:0-12021 GCA_039916545.1 Ferruginibacter sp. | reverse complement strand
GAAGTTGGCGCCTTTTAATTCGAGCTGGTGATTTTGAACAACTACATTATCTAATTTAATTTTGTTACCACGTTGAAACACGCCATCCATCTTACCTACCCGGTAGGTATAAGTCAATTGCGTATTGGGCCTTATCTTCCAGAGCAATGCCACATCAAATTTTAAATTGTCTACTCTGGGATCAACAAGGTCTTTTTCCCAATAGCCCGTACGGCCTACGGTAAGGGTTTTGTTAGATACGCCATCGATGGTTAAACCGCCCACGGAAACCGTATTGCTTCCGGCCAGCGCATCATCACCGTATTTATTCCATCCGTCATAGACAATGTTATTGGCACCGTTCAATGCAGGGTAGGACGGGTTAGCTGTGATCTTGTTATTTGGGTTCTGATCAAGCCTGGTATCTGAGATCCAATCTACCGCCTGTAAATAACTGGCGTTGATCTTGAAAGCGAACTTATCATTGAAGGCCTTTGCATAACGGATAGCCGTTTCAGTTAGTAAGCTGGCGGAGTGGTCGGTGCCATCTACGTGGTTTACCCCGGTGCGTTGAAAAATGCTTAACCCTTGTGTTTTGAATGGGTCCTTGGTAATCAGGTTAGACATGCCGTTGATGGCGTTCATGCCATACAAGGCAGAAGCAGCGCCGGGCGTTACTTCAATGCTTTGTATATCGAGTTCGGTGGGCCCGATCGCATTACCCAATGGAACCCCGAGGGTAGCCGCCTGCATATCTATACCATCGACCAGTTGCATAAAACGAAAGTTATTAGGAATATTAAAACCCCTTGTATTAGGCACTTTAAAAGTAATGGAAGAGGTAGTTAACTGCACGCCTTTCACATTACCGAGCGCATCGTAGAAAGACGCAGCAGGTGTTTCTTTCAATGCCCTGTAATCCAGTTTATCGATGCTTACCGGTGATTTTAATATTTTTTCTGATGTGCGGCTGGCCGTAACCACCACTTCATTTGCAAGAAATGTTTGTGTCGTAAGCTGTATGGCGAGACGCGAATTCAGGTTTTTTATTTCGATCTCCTGTGGCGAAAATCCTACTGAGGATACGACCACGCGGAATGGAAATTTCTGATTGATCACTAAGGAAAACCGGCCGGTAGAATCAGTAGTAGTACCGTTAGATGCGCCTTTTAGAGATATACTTACGGAGGGTAACCCTTCGTGATTTTCTCCTACTACCCTGCCACTCAATATGGCGCTTCCGTTCAGTTGCGCAGAAACTACCGCAGGAATTAAAAATAACAGAAATAACAACTTTTTCATTTGTAAACTTTTTTGTTTTGGTTTTATTTTATATAGTGAGTCGATAGTGACGTGGGTTGAAGTGATCTTAACTTTCTAATTACATCTGTTAGTGAAATTTATAATAATATAAATATGTGTTTAGTCTATTAATTTAATAGACTATTTATGTAAAAAAATTTAAAGCAATTTTGATAATATTTTAAGGCTCCATAAGATTACCAATACACCCAACAAAATAAAGGATGCTTTTCTTGGTAACCTGCCCGCCAGTTTTGCTGCGATCGGTGCGGCGATGAAACCTCCCAGTATCAGCGCAATAATAGTTTGCCAATGGGTAACGCCCAATAATATGAAAAAGGAAAAGGCACTTGCGAGCGTTACGAAAAACTCTGTGAGGCTAACCGTACCTATTACAAAGCGCGGGCTACGCCCGTTAGTCATCAGTGTAGTAGTTACTATCGGCCCCCACCCGCCACCGCCAAAAGAATCCAAAAAACCACCCAGGCCGGCAAGTGGTCCATAATGCCTGAATTTCTTTTTTTGATTCATTTTTTTAAAGGCGTTGAAGAATATCTTAACGCCCAGGAATAAAGTATAGACAGCCATCACGGGTCGGATATAATTGCCATACTTTTCCCCCAAAAATACCAATAATAATGCGCCGGCAATTGCCCCTATTACACCAGGTATCACCAGTATCTTAAACAGCTTTTTATTTACATTCCCGAACTTATAATGACTATAACCAGATGCGCCACTGGCAAACATTTCAGCCGTATGGATACTGCCACTAATAGCTGCCGGGTTAATACCGGTGGATAACAGTATTGCAGCGCTGGTAACTCCATATCCCATTCCCAAAGCACCATCCACCAATTGTGCCAGGAAACCAGCTAATACCATCCAATGAAAATTTTTATCGAGGGTGTGGTAAAATTCAGTTGCTTTAAAAGAAATATCACCGAACGGAATATAGGAAAAAATAAAATGCCCGATCAGCATAAATGCAAAAGCGGCGGCGCAATAAGTCGCAATCATTTTCCAATGTTTTTTTGCAGGCTTGTCGTTCTCGGCGGCATCTGCCTCTTCATCGACAGACTTTTTAAAAGAAACTGCTTTTTCCGATACTAAACCACTGGTAAGCTCATTTAGCTGCTTTACCTTTTCTTCAAAATTACCATTGATCCTGCTTCGGATGGATTGAATATTATTCAGCACACTTTCCATTTCATCCGGGATGAGATCACCTATAACTTCCTTTAAGCGCTTTGCTACTGTGGGTGATTTACCGTTGGTGGATATTGCAATTTTAAGACTTCCTTTTTGAACCACTGATCCCAGGTAAAAATCACAAAAATCCGGCCTGTCCGCCGCATTTACCAGTTTGCCTTTTTCATTGGCATCCTGGCTCACCCGCTCACTTACAACGATGTCATTGACCGCTGCTATTACAATATCTGCATCGTCAATATCGGTTGACTGGTAAGGGCGCTCGATCAATACGACCCTGTCATTGTGGGCGGCGAGTTGTTTTATTTCTTCACTGATATGTGTAGCTACCAATCGTATATTGGCCGCGGGTGTATTTTGCAATACTGTATTCAATTTTTCCAACCCTACATACCCCCCGCCCACTATCAATAATGACATCGTTTCTAATTTCAGAAATATGGGGAACAGGTTATTCTTGTCCGACTGTACTGACGAAGGCTGAGGAATTACCGATTCTGAAATTGTATCATCACTCATAAAATTGTCTAACATTTTGTTACAGGCATACAATTAAGAAACTAAAAAGTTTCACGAAGATATGGTTTCCCTACTAAATTAGTAGACTATATAAAAAATATTTTATTTTTTGTTTACTATCGCTTAGAAGTAACACAATAGCTCATATTATTGTGCTACCGCTAACTGTTTTCGCCAGGTATAGTCTCCAAATGATTCCGTGGAAATACGCTCCTCTTTGAAGGAGGCAAACAATTGGTCCAACTCAGAAAGAATTTGCGCTTCATCAAGACTTTCTTTAAATAACCTGTTCAGTCGCTCTCCTCCATTATCGCCGCCCAGGTGAAGATTGTACCTGCCTGTTGCTGTTCCAACCAGCCCTATCTCGGCTGCGTATGGCCTTGCACATCCGTTCGGGCAACCTGTCATACGCATTACGATCTGTTCATTTTCCAATTCATACTTCTGGAGTAAGGGCTCCACTTTGGATAACAGCAAGGGCATATATCGTTGTGCTTCCGCCAATGCCAGCGGACAGGTAGGCAGGGCAACGCAGGCTATGGAGTTCTTGCGTATGGATGACGCCGCTTCAGTGTGTTCAATTATCTTAAATTGCTCTAATAGCTGGTTGATGAGGTCCTTATCTTCCGGCGCCACATCACTGATGATCATGTTTTGATTACTGGTAAATAGAAAATTTGTTTTACCTGTTTTAGCCACTTCCAATAAAGCAGTTTTAAGGGCCAGTTTTTCATCATCCAGCACTCTTCCGTTCTCGATAAATAATGTGTAGTACCAATTGCCTTTTTCATTTTGCTCCCAGCCATACCGGTCTGCGCGACTGGTAATTTTAAATGGCCTGGCTGGTTCAAACTCAAACCCGGTTCGTTTTTCAACTTCCTTCCTGTATTCATCGACACCCATTCTATCCAGGGTATATTTTAATCTTGCCAGCTTCCGGTCGCTGCGGTTGCCGTAGTCACGCTGTACCGTTAATATTTCGTACACCGCTTTTAATATTTTTTCTTCGGTATCTAAAAAGCCGATCGTTGTTCCCAGTCTTGCGTAGGTTTCGGTGTTGCCATGTGTAGTAGACAAACCACCACCGATCGCAAAATTAAAACCCTTCAGTTCGTTGTCTTCGATAATCGCTACCAGGCCGATATCATTGGTAAATACATCCACGTCATTATTTGGTGGGATGGCGATACCAATTTTAAATTTCCTTGGCATGTATCGGTCCTGGTACAATGGATCCTCCTCTACTTTCTTATCGATGAGCATTTCCTCATCCAGCCAGATTTCGTAGTAAGCTTTTGTTTTAGGCATGAGCAGCGTGCTGATCTTATCCGCGTAAGCAAATACCTTGTCATGCAAAGGAGATTCTTTCGGATTGGAACTGCAGGAAACATTGCGGTTGATATCACCACAGGTTGCGATCGAATCCAGGTGTGCCTCGTTAAAGGCCTGTATGGTTGGCTTTATTTTTGCCTTGATTAGTCCGTGTAACTGGATGGTCTGCCGGGTGGTGATCTTGATTACACCGGTAGAATTTTCACCTGCAATATTATTTGCAGCGATCCATTTGTCAGCGGTCAGGAAACCGCCGGGCAATCGTAAACGGATCATGTAAGAATAAAGGCGATCCAATTTTTTTGCCGCCCGTTCCTCTCTGCGGTCGCGGTCGTCCTGTTGGTACATACCATGAAATTTGATCACTGCCTGGTCACCTTCGCGGATAGCGCCGGTGATCTCATCCTGCAGACTTTGCTGAATGGTTCCCCTAAGCGCATCGCTCTCCAGTTTTATTTTTTCTATCGCAGATAATTTATTTTTTTCTGACATGATTAATTTTTTATCGCAATTATATTTTTACGATGACCGTAAATTTTATTATTGTCAGGCACAAAAACAGGTTTTAACCGGTTCGACCTAATTTATGTTTCGCCCTTTCAGGGCTGTGATGATTCTCATGTTTAGTCATAGGGCTTCACCTTATGCTTAGATATGTCGCCCTTTCAGGGCTTAGAATACTAATTGGCAACTTTTACAATGCTGTTTTTTAGCCCTATTCATATCTTCACGATTCTCAACTTTTCATTATACCATTTCCACCAGTCCCGGTTCTTGTCTTAACAAAAAGAAACTTTTCTTACGTCGGAATCTATTGTTCTTTTTTCAAATAACTAATCAACATGGAACGGCTCCCAACTTTTCATTACACTATTTCCACCAAGCCCGGCTCCTACTTAGTAAACATCTTTCTCATATCTGCCTTCATCTTCCAGGTGCTCTAAATACTTTTTTGCCTCTTCGCTGGTTTTATTTCCCTGTTGCTCGATAATCCTAAGCAAGGTATTCTCGACGTCTACGCTCATCGGGTCTTTTTTACCGCAAACGAAAAAATATCCGCCCTTTTCTAACCAATCGTATAACTCAGGCGCATGTTTCAGCATTTTATGCTGTACATATATTTTTTCCTTTTGGTCCCTTGAAAATGCCAGGTTTACTTTTGTTAATACGCCGGTTTCGTACCAGTTTTGAATTTCAGTCTGGTATAAAAAATCTGTTGCAAAATGCTGGTCACCAAAAAATAACCAGTTTCTTCCTGAAGCGCCTGTCGCATCTCTTTCGGCCAGAAATGAGCGGAAGGCTGCAATGCCAGTACCAGGTCCGACCATTATTATGTCCTTATCAGCGGCAGGAAGTTTAAATCTCTTATTGGGCTGCACAAAGAATTTTTGCGAGCATTCATTATTCAAACGGCTCAGGTAATCCGTGCAAAGGCCAAACTGCGTTTGCCCGTTAACGATATACGAATCTTTTACCGCGACGATATGTATTTCTCCATCGTGCGCTGCGGGTGAGGAAGCGATGGTGTACAACCTTGGGGAAATCGCATTCATTTTTAAAATGACCTCTTCAAACTCAACAGCATCCTTTACAGGATATATTTTCAGCAGGTCCAGCAGGTTCATGCGGGTGGCAGGAATGTCCTGCCGGGTAATCTCTCCGTACTGCTTAACCAGTCGTTCCGTTAAATGAATGATGTTTATTTTATACTTCAGGAAATCATAAATTGTGAATTCTTCGTTCTTAAATTTTACAATCCTGTCCCTGTCTGCGCCCGTTACAGCGATTATCTCTTCCACTACACCTGTAGGGTTTTCCGGTACAATGCCAATTGAATCACCACATTGATATACTACTCCTTCCGCAGCTATTTCAATATGCCAGGTTTCTTTATTGGACCCATAGTCGTTCAAATTTATTTTAGAAAGTACACTCCCGGTATAAGATTGCTTTCCCACTTTTTTTGCTACTGCCGGTATTGGAATGGATGGAGCGACTTCTATTGTTACCACCGGCTTTTTGTTACTTAGCTTTTCAAGCACACCATTGAACCAACCATTCGCATCGTCGTCATATTCAACATCACATTTTTGCAACGGTGCTATGCGGATGCCACCGAGCTTGTTCAGTTGCTCATCTACCTCTTCGCCTGTTTTGCAATACAGGGGATAAGAAGTATCTCCCAGGGCCAGTACGCTGTACTTTAGCTTCTCCAGTTTAAAGCCGTTCTGGTGAATATGATCATAGAATTTTTTGGCGGCAATGGGTGGCTCACCTTCGCCGTGCGTACTTATCACAGCTAATAAATATTCTTCTTTTGGCAGGTCGGTCAGGCGGTACTGGTCCATGCCGATCACCTTTGCATGGATGTGCTTGTGTTTTGCTTTTGTAGCAAAATCCGTGGCCAACCTTTTGGAATTGCCAGTCTCGGTGCCATAAACGATGGTAATTTTATTAACAAGAGGTTCACCATCAGTTTCAGCAGCAGGCGACTGCTTTGACTGTGCCTGTACCACGCCATTTAAATATCCATTCATCCAGATCAATTCTTCCTTCGCGGAGTTGTTGATCAGATCAAGAAATATTTTAAATTTTGATTCTCCTAACATCTTGCTGTTTTTATAAAGTTTTATATTTTAAAAAAATCCTGGTGTAAAAATGTTGCAATTACCGGAATAAATATTGTGATTATTTGCTTATAAAAGTTTTATCCATCAATGCTTCAAACTCTATATCTTCAACGGGCTTAAAATATTCACCTACGGTCAACTCATTTTTCAGCCAGGCAAATTTCTCATGCAAGGCAACCACTTTTCCAATGATCACTAAGGTAGGTGAAGCGTATATTTTTTCCCTGGTTGAACTTTGATACGCATACAAATCGGCAATATGAACCTGTTGCAGGGGCGTAGTTGCCTGTTCGATAATTGCCAGCAATTTATCATTGCTAATATTATTCTTCACCAGGTTATCTACAACGTTATCCAATGTTTCAGAAGACATGTAAAATACCAATGTGTCATCAGTTTGCGCCAATTCTTTCCAGTAGGCTTCGCTTACAATATCAGATTTGTACAGTGTTAGTAAACGTACTGCAGTTGAATATCCGCGAGCCGTCAGGGGAATACCGGAATAGGCGGCAGCACCCATTGCTGCTGAAACGCCCGGTATAATTTCGTATGGAATATTATAGCTGGCGATTGCCACTAACTCATCCAGGATATTTGAAAATATGGACACATCTCCGCCTTTCAAGCGTACCACTAATTTTCCTTCGAGGGCAAATTGTACCATCAGCTCATTGATACTTTTCTGAGGGGTGCTAAAACCCCGGCGGCACTGTTTACCGACATATATAACTTCCGTCTTATTATTTACGTAGGTGGCCAATATGTCTTTACTCACCAGGCGATCCGTTAGAACGATATCAGCCTCCTGCAGGTAGCGTGCAGCCTTTACCGTTATTAACTCAGGGTCGCCACAGCCGGCTCCCGCAATGATGACTTTCCCGATATTTTTTGTGCTTCCTGTCATTTAATATCTCTTAATATCAATTGTTAACGATTAAAACAATCCTTCGATCGATAAATATCTTTCGCCGGTATCGTAATTGTAAGTCAAGACAGTCGCGCCTTCAGGTATCTCTGCTATTTTTTTGGCGACTGCAGCAAGGGCGGCACCCGTGGAAACACCCGCTAAAATACCTTCTTCTTTGGCGAGCCTTTGTGTGTATGTATAAGCCTCGTCTTTACTCACCTGTATTACGCCATCCAGTATATCGAGATTTAAAATAGATGGAACAAAGCCAGCTCCTATACCTTGCAAAGGATGCGGGCCCGGTGTGCCACCACTCAATACCGGAGATAATTCAGGTTCCACTGCAAACACTTTCAGGTTAGGAAAATGCTGCTTCAATACTTCCGCTACACCTGTAATGTGGCCGCCGGTCCCAACGCCCGTGATCAGGTAATCCAATCCATCAGGAAAATCATTGAGTATTTCTACAGCGGAAGTTTGCCTGTGTATTTCGGTATTTGCCGGGTTATCAAACTGCATGGGCATCCAGCCGTTGGGAGTTTCTGCAACCAGTTCACCAGCCTTTTCGATTGCGCCTTTCATCCCTTTCTCACGCGGCGTTAAAACGAACTCCGCTCCATAGAGTGCCATTAAGCGCCTGCGCTCAATGCTCATGCTTTCCGGCATTACCAAAATTATTTTATACCCTTTAACAGCAGCAACCAGCGCAAGGCCAATCCCGGTATTTCCCGAGGTCGGTTCAATAATGACACTGTCTTTATTGAGTATACCTTTCTTTTCTGCATCCTCTATCATAGAGAGTGCGATACGGTCTTTAATACTGGAGCCGGGATTTGTTTTTTCTAACTTTATCCAGACATTTTGTTTGTCGCCAAACAATTTATTGATCCGCACATGAGGCGTATTTCCGATCGTCGCTAAAATGTTATTTGCTTTCATTGTTGGTTGTTTTAAAATTTTAATTAAGCAGCTCGCGTTCCGGGGAAAGTGAGATTAATTTGTCATTTGGCCTCATCTCCCCGCTCCCGAAAGGTTGGGACAGGCCCTCTCCGAAAGAGAGGGAGCCGGACCCTGGTGCTTTGTTAATTCTTTGATCGTATACTTTCTTTATTTAATGTTCCTCATTGGTATTCCGTACAAGAGGGCGATGCAACGATGATGCTATGAAATGCGCTTGCCCGGACAAAAAAGAACTACATCATATCACAAAATTCAATACATCCGGCAAAGGATTTTTATCACGTATGCTTACTTCACTTTTATGATACACGATCGAATCGGGCAACACGCTATTTGTAAGCCAAACATTTCCCCCAATCACACTGTCATGCCCGATCACCGTATCGCCTCCCAATATGGTGGCGCCGGAATAAATGATCACATTATCTTCAATCGTCGGATGCCTTTTTGTGTTGGCCACTTTTTTACTCACACTCAATGCTCCAAGGGTAACGCCCTGGTAAATTTTAACTTTATTACCTATCAACGCTGTTTCACCAATTACGATACCGGTGCCATGATCTATAAAAAATGACTGCCCGATCGAAGCACCCGGGTGAATATCTATTCCCGTTTTGCTATGCGCATATTCTGCAAAAACACGTGGTAAAATTTTTACCCCCTGTTTCCACAACTGGTGAGAAAAACGATAAACAGCCGTTGCATAAAAGCCCGGGTAAGCCATCAATACTTCTTCCAGGGATTCAGCGGCAGGATCAAATTTTACCACTTCCGCGGCATCTTTTTGTAATGCCGCGTAGATCGTTGAAACCTTATCAAAAAATTTATTTACGATGTCCTGGGTCCGCTCACCATCCGCTACCACATCATACACCAGGGTTGCCAAATGGCTCTTGAACGATTCAAATTCTTTCGCCATTTCAAACTCAGAACGCTTTTTTTGTTTTCCGGGTATGAATAAAAATTCAAAGAAGCCATCAATAAACTCCCTTGCCATCTCCTTGTCAGGAAATGAACTTTCCGACTGCTGGTGATGCTCGTGAAGACTTTTTATGAAAGTAGTAATGCTCAATCTTTTTATTTAATTTTTTTGTTTAGCAGATCATTTTTTATTAGCAATCTCCTTTATAGATAACTATTTATTTTGATCTCCAATTATTGGATCATACAGGCGCCTACCGTTACATTGCTCGTTTCATCAATTAAGATTGCTCCCCCGTTTACCCTTAGCTTTTTATACGAGTCAAAGGGAACGGGCGATGCCGTTTTAATTTTCACTTTAATAATGTCATTTAGCTGCGCTTGTTCCGGAGCTGGCTCTTTCAATAAAGAATTTACATCGAGTTTATATTCGATCTCTTTTACCACCACTTTTACCACACGGCTATTGATCTGTAATAAATACTTATTACCGGATTTTAGTGGCTTATTTCCCATCCAGCAGAGTAGCACATCCAGTTCATTTTCTACGGAAGGTAGACTATCTTTTTTTACAATTACATCTCCGCGACTGATATCGATATCATCCTCCAGTTGCAATACCACGCTTTGTGGAGCGAAGGCTTCTTCCACTTCCTGTCCGCCTACTTCTATTGCCCTGATCCTGCTTTCCAGGCCGGAAGGCTGCACACTTACGACATCTCCTTTTTTGTAGATACCGCTGATCACTTTTCCCGCATAACCACGGTAGTCGTGCCATTCTTCGGTTTGGGGACGTATTATATATTGCACCGGAAATCTTGCATCGGTATAATTAATATTATTCGCCACAGCAACAGTCTCTAAAATATGCAGCAGCGACTCACCTTCATACCAGGGAAAATTAGGCGACTTCTCTACAATATTATCTCCGTTGATGGCACTGATGGGAATATAGGTAATATCTTTCAATCCTAATGTAGCAGCCACTTCTGAATAATCGATCACTATATTATTGTATATATCCTGTGCATTATTGACGAGGTCCATTTTATTAACGGCCACGATCACATGCGGCATATTTAATAAAGACGCGATGATCGAATGGCGCCTGGTTTGTTCCGATACACCATTGCGCGCATCCACCAGGATAATGATCAGGTCAGAATTGGAAGCACCTGTTACCATATTGCGCGTGTATTGTGTGTGACCCGGCGCATCAGCAATAATAAATTTACGGTTGGGCGTAGAAAAATATTTATACGCTACATCAATTGTAATACCCTGCTCTCTTTCGGCACGTAAACCATCCGTCAATAAAGCCAGGTCGATTTCACCGTCTTCCTTGTTCTTGCTTTGCTTTTCAATAGCCGCCAATTGATCAATCATGATAGATTTACTATCATACAATAAGCGGCCGATTAACGTGCTTTTTCCATCATCAACACTGCCGGCTGTTATAAATCTTAGTATGTCCATAAATAAGTTTAAAGTTTTAAGGCGATAGGCGTTGGTTTCTTTACAACTACATCCTTCTTACCATTTGTATGGGTGACTTTAAAAGTAACCGCCTTTTTTCCTGTCTTCCATTGCAGCTTCGCTCACCTTATCATCGATCCTTGTTTCGCCGCGCTCGCTTGTTTTGGTGGCAATGATCTCTTTAATAATGTCATCAATATTCGATGCGCCTGATTCCACTGCAGCTGTGCAGGTCATATCACCGACCGTTCTGTAGCGTACTTTTTTTATGGAAATTTTATCCTCCGGGTCAAGCTGGATAAACGCTGAGGTGGCTACTAACTGCCCCTCGTATTCCAGCACTTCCCGGTCATGCGCAAAATAAATAGACGGCAAGGCAATTTTATTCCTGCGGATATAATTCCAGATGTCCAGTTCTGTCCAGTTGCTGATCGGGAAGACCCTTACATTTTCTCCTTTTTGAATTCTGCCATTATAAGTATTCCATAATTCAGGACGCTGTAATTTTGGATCCCACTGTCCAAATTCATCCCGCACAGAAAATATCCTTTCCTTGGCCCTGGCTTTTTCCTCATCCCGGCGGGCGCCACCAATACAGGCGTCAAACTTAAACTCTTCAATGGTATCCAATAAAGTGAAGGTCTGCAACGCATTCCGGCTCGCAAATTTTCCTTTTTGTTCTGTCAGGTGTTTTTCTTTAATGGTATCAACTACACTCCGCACTATTAATTTTTCCCCGATCGTGTTAGCCAGCTCATCCCTGAAATCCAATGCCTCTTTAAA
>JBDSLD010000282.1:0-20753 GCA_039916545.1 Ferruginibacter sp. | reverse complement strand
TGTCCAGCAACATCCTGTGTATCCCCGAACCCGTAGCCCCAACGGCTATGTCTGATTTTAGACTGACTACATTGGGGCTCACGAAATAAATATAACCGAATATCAATACAATAACGATTAAAAAACCAATCACCCATTTTTTCATAATAATATAAAAGAACCTGCTGTAAAATGTAAAATTCTCAGGTCGCAATATACCAAATACCTGTTTAGCAAGCTGTTTTCGTTTTGATAAATTTAAATTGCAACCACGCTCTCATGGCAAGATATTTTTTAATTTGTTTATGCTAATTTCACGTTACAAATTTTTTTTATGAAAAGATTGCTTACCTGTTTTTGTCTCGTTATTTTTTTTAAGGTGGCTGTTTCACAGGATGCCTGGAAGATCAGCACATCCAATATTGATCCCGCTCATTATTACGGCATTACGGTGGCGAATGGAATGGTAGGGATCGTAAGTAGTCCTGAAGTATTTAAAGTAAAGGATGTGGTGCTTGCAGGTGCGTACGATTTATACGGCCGGGGCCGGGTAAGCAATTTTATCCGCAGCTTCAACCTGCTGAATATGAATATGCAGATCGATGGTAAAATATTAGCTAATAATAATATTACTAATATGAAGCAGTCGCTGGATATGCGGCACGCCAGCTTCACTACCACTTTTGATTACAATGACATCGTATCTGTTACGTACACTTACTATTCGCTGCGACAATTGCCTTATTCCGTTTTGATGGATATAACTGTAACTGCAAAAAAAGATTGCGCATTAGGCAGCGAAAGTAAAATGGAGGCGCCCGATGCATTAAAAGAGGTGGAGAATTATTACAATGAAATTGACAGGCCGCATACACTCATCAGCTTATTGACATCTTCAGCCAGAAGTCCAACCGGCAAATTATTAATGTGTGCCTCCAATACTTTTATTTTCAGCGAGGCACATGGCAGCGAACCAAGGGTTATACATGAGATGTGGGATAATAACCTCCACCTGATGAAGTTTGCAAAAAAATTAAAGGCCGGCGAAACCTATCATTATTCCATCGTTGGATCGTCCATTACCTCCGCGCACCATGACGATCCTTTGAACGAGGCCGAACGCCTGACGATATTTGCAAAATTACAGGGCCGCGACAGGTTGATTGAAATGCACAATAAAGCCTGGGATGAATTATGGAAGAGCGATATTGTTATTGAAGCTGCCAGCCCTGCCGTTACCCCGGAAGTTGCACAAACTCAACAGGACATCCATAGTATGTTGTACCACCTATATTCATTTGTAAGGGAAGGTTCGGCCAACAGCCCTTCACCGATGGGACTAAGTGGATTAGGCTACAACGGGCATGTATTCTGGGATGCGGAATTGTGGATGTACCCGGCCATTTTGCAAATGCATCCCGAACTGGCAAAGAGTATGATCGAATATCGTTTTCAACGCCTGGAAGCTGCGCAACGGAATGCATTCGGCAAAGGTTACAAGGGAGCGATGTATCCCTGGGAAAGCGCCGAAACAGGAGTAGAGGAAACACCGGTATGGGCATTGAGCGGGCCTTTTGAGCATCACATTACCGCATGCGTTGGTTTTGCTGCCTGGAATTACTATTTGGTTACGCAGGATAAAAACTGGCTAAAGGAGAAAGGCTGGCCGATATTAAAAAACACCGCAGATTTTTGGGCCAGTCGCGTAGAAAGGAACGGCCCCGGAAAATATGATATTAAAAATGTGGTAGCCGCGGATGAGTGGGCCGAGAATGTAGATAACAATGCCTTTACCAACGCCGCAGCAAAAGCCAACCTCAAATATGCAACGGAAGCTGCCCTAATATTGGGTATCGCTCCCGATAAGGACTGGATGAATGTTGCCAATAATATCCCCATTTTAAAATTGCCGGATGGCACCACCAGCGAACACCTTGCATACAAAGGGGAAGGTATAAAACAGGCGGATGTAAACCTGTTAGCCTTTCCCCTGAAGGAAATAACCGACAAAGCGCAGGTAAAAAAGGACCTGGATTACTATTCGGTGCGGGTACCAAATGAAGGTACACCCGCCATGACGCAGGCCATTTTTGCTTTATTGTACGCCAGGCTCGGCGATAGTGAAAAAGCGTATCATTTTTTTAAAGACTCATATGTGCCTAATTTGAACCCGCCTTTCAATGTGATCGCCGAAACAAAGGGTGGCTCCAATCCATATTTCGCAACAGGGGCCGGGGGTATTTTGCAAGCTGTTTTAAATGGGTTTGGAGGTTTGGAGATCACGCCTGCAGGTATTACTCAAATAAAATCCACCCTGCCAAAGCAGTGGAAGAGCCTTACACTAACAGGCATCGGTCCGGAGAAAAAAACTTTTATTGTGAAATAGATGAGTGGACTGTAACCAACGATGCATCCGGGCTTAACTAACTAATATTGCTCAGCCCGGTGCCACTGACGTCCCAGCCGGTTTTCACGGCTTATTCCATAAATTATAAAAGATCCAGCCGTAGGCATTTTAGTAATAATAAAAATAGTTTCAATGTTTTGCCTTAAGACATGTTTTATATAGGATTAAATTAAATAGCGTCAGGCCGGAGTTTTTCATCCGCAATAGGTTGAGATTTCACCACACGCAAAATTTTATTTGAAATACAAAAAAATAAAGTATTTTGCAGATTGTATATATAAATGAAACGCCTCGCTGCTATATTACTCTTGGGAATTTTCACTTTCAATCTATTTGGATACAGGCTCATCGCGTCCTTTTTGGAAACACGGGAAAATGAGAAAATGGAACTCGCCTTTGATGAAAATAATTATTCCGACGACCAATTAATATCAATCAAACAGCCTACTAATTTACCTTATTATCAAAATTCCAAAGATTTCCAACGTGTCGATGGTGAAGTCGAGATCGCCGGTGTTTATTACAAATATGTAAAATCAAGGATCTACAATGATTCGCTTGAATTGCTTTGTATTCCTAATACTGGCAAAATGAAAATAAAGGCGGCCAAGGACGACTTTTCTAAACTTGCGTCGGATTTTCAACAATCCAACAATAAAAAGAAATCCGGTGATTCAAAATCTTTTCAGAAAACGATCAGCGAATATGAAGCGTATCAATCATCAGCCCAGGCTTTTAAAATAAACTCTTTTTCTACTGATTATTTTATCCGTAACAACACAATTGTAAACATCTTGTTTACCAGGTCAGTCGAACAACCACCGGATACAGCTACGGTAATTTCCTGATTCAATTTCAATTTTCACAACTGTCAAAAGAGTGGATCACGGCCTTTAAGGGTTTGGTGATCCATTATTTGGTCCTTACAAAAAATGTATGTGACAGGAATGATGATTTTATCATTGCGGCAGTTCCTTCTTTACCTACTTTTTCTTATTATGAAGAAACTATTGATAGTAATAGTTGTGTCTTTGTTTGCATATTCCTGCAAGCAAAACAAGCCTGTACAAAAGACCTATTTCGCTGATCCATTCTCTTATTGCAAAACGGTAAAGGAACTGAACGAGGTGGTGAAATTTAACAATTTTTCGCCGATTGTTGCCTCCCGCAATTATACGTATGCCAATATAGCCGCCTACGAATGTATCGCCGCCGCCTACCCGGACAAATACCAGTCTTTGGCGGGCCAGATTCAAGGGCTCGGTAAAGTGCCATCACTGGATACGACAAAGCGTGTGGATGTTGAGTTTTCAGCACTGCTGGCTTTTTGTAAAGTTGGAGAAGCCGTTACTTTCCCGGAAGGCAGCATGAAGGATTATGTGGACAGTCTTAAAAATTTGGTGAAAAATGAAGGCATGCCGGATGATATGTTTGACAATTCGCTGGCATTTTCGGATACGATCGCAAAAACGATTTTAGCCTGGAGTAAAAAGGATAATTACCTGCAAACAAGAAGTTCATCTAAGTATACGGTGGTCGATTCCCCTGGTCGCTGGGTGCCAACACCACCAATGTACGCCAGTGCGGTAGAACCTCATTGGAGCGAGATCAGGACCATTGCCTTGGACAGTGCATCAGAATTCAAGCCTACCAAACCGATCCCGTTTAATATGACCGATACCAATGGCCCGTATTACAAACAGGTGATGATGTCCAAAAGAGCTATAGACAGTCTTACAGACGCGCAAAAACATATTGCCATGTTCTGGAACGATTTGCCGAACGAGTTGCATGTAAGCGGTCATGTTCAGTTTATGACCAAAAAGTTTTCACCGCCCGGCCATTGGCTGAATATAGTGGGTATCGCATCGATAAAGGCAAAGGCGGATTTTGCTAAAACTATAGCCGCCTATACGCTTACATCTATTTGCATTTTTGATGCTTTTATTCATTGCTGGGATGAAAAATTCAGGAGCAATATGGTGCGGCCCGAAACCGTGATCAATAAATACATTGATCCTGAATGGAGGCCTTACCTGCAAACACCACCATTTCCTGAGTACACTTGCGGACATAGTACGGGCTCTGCTGCTGCCGCAGAAGCGTTAACCAAAATGTACGGTGATAACTTTAATTATACCGATACCAGCGAATTGGAATTTGGCATCCCTAACCGGTCCTTTACTTCTTTCCGGCAGGCAGCCGAGGAAAATAACCTTGCCAGGTTTTATGGCGGCATACACTTCCATCCATCTTGCCTGGTAAGCACCGAATTTGGAAAAAAAGTGGGCGATTTTATCGTGGGTAAATTGAAGATGGAGAAAAACTCCAATTGAATCATTTAACCCAAATTGACCATCACAAACAATTATGAATTAACGGTCTGGAATGAGAACCAAACCGATCAAAAAATTAACCAAATCAAAAACTAACCGATGAAAAAGATCTTTATAATAATCGCAATAGCATTAACAGCAAAATATAATTTAACTGCCCAGGGATGTGTAGCCGTTCGCCAAATGGGTGGCTTAGGCGTTTGTACCGGGAGTTCTTATAACCTGGCAAAAGGTGATTTCCAGGTAGGAGCCAGTTATCGTTATTTTCATTCCTGGCGCCACTTTGTAGGCACTGAAGAACAACCACAGCGCCAGAATACCGGTGGCGGAATTGGTGTTGATGGCAAGGACCACGGCAATGCCGTTAATATTTATTCGCATGCCGTTGACCTTAATTTGTCTTATGGGTTATCAAATCGTATCCAATTGAATTTAAGTATTCCGTGGGTACACAACGAGCGCTCACAGGTATTGAGGCAAACGCTTCCTGTAAAAGATACTTTCCGCTACAGCGTGTATGCCAAGGGGTTAGGCGATATAAGGGTTAGCGCTAATTACTGGGTATTCGATCCTGCCAAAGCAACCAAAGGAAATTTAATGGTTGGTGTTGGTATCAAATTAAATACCGGCAGTCACAGTACTACAGATGCGGCACCACAATCCAACGGTACTATCAGGATAGGTGTTAACGACCAGGCGATCCAGCCGGGTGATGGTGGCATCGGCTTCTCCCTCGAACTACAGGGATTCCGTCAATTGTACAAAGGCATCTACGGATTTGCCAATGGCTACTATTTATTTAATCCAAAACAATCCAACGGTACTTTTAAATCTGCGCCCGCAGCTAACCTTGCCGGTTACAATGTTTACGCAAGTCCTGATCAATACTTTGCACGCGCAGGGTTCATGGGGTCGGTTGGAAAAGCTAAAAAAGTTACCTTGTCCCTGGCAGGAAGATGGGAAGGTATCCCGGCTTACGACGCATTTGGTGGCCAGGCGGCTTACCGCCGTCCGGGTTATGTAGTGGCAATAGAGCCAGGCGTATCTTATCGTTCCGGTCAGCACAGCTTAAGCTTGTATGTGCCATACAATTTTGTGAAGAACCGTATCCAGAGTGCTGCGGATATCGCCAGCCAGAAATTACAGAATGAAGGAATTACAGATCCAAAACTAATGGTGCACGTACAGGGTGATGCTGCTTTTGCAGATTATTCAATCAACCTGGGATATTCATACCGCATCGTTAAAAGAACAAGTCCTATGAAGCATTTTGATCCTAAATTATAAAAAAATACGGCCTTTAAAAGGCAGCTAATCCGTACCCTACGATTTTATATTAAAAGATAAAGATTTTATTTTTAAATGTTACCTGTATCACTGTTCGTCTTTATAGATAAGATTAAACGAGGGCAGTGATAATTGCAGGGGCTGAAACAATGCTTATTTTACCATAACTATAACTAATGTGATATGAACAGGATGCTCAAAACAATGCTGATATTTATTTTTTTTACCGTGAGTAAACACTCCCTTTTTGCTCAAACAGACATCGATGCCATTATGATGGGAAAAAGCCGGTTTTGTGTTGGGCCAATGTATAGCTACAGCAGTTGGAAAAACTATTGGGAAGGAACATTGAAAAGAGATAACCTCAATCTTGGAACGGTTTCAACGCAGATGTATAGTGTTATGGGTAACTATGGAATTTCATCAAAGCTCAATGTACTTTTTAGTGTGCCTTATGTTAAAACAAAAGCATCGGCAGGTACGCTTCATGGAAGTAAGGGGGTACAGGACCTTAGCCTTTTTGTTAAATGGCTTCCCATTGAAAAGGAATTGCTCGGTGGCATCTTTTCCGTTTATGGCGTGTTAGGCGGATCGGTACCACTGACTAATTATACACCTGATTTTCTTCCGCTATCAATTGGCCTACATAGTAAAACAGCGCTGGGAAGGCTGATGGTGGATTATCAGCAGGGTAGCATTTTTGCAACTGCGTCTGCCACCTATTTGTTGCGGGATAATATAAAAATAGACCGCAATGCTTATTACACAACCGAAACTCATTTAACCAATGAAGTCGAAATGCCCAATGCTGCTAATTATAATTTCAGGGCGGGTTTTAGAAATGAACGCCTGATCGCGGAAGCAATAGTGAATAGATCACAAACACTGGGCGGGTTCGATATTACCAGGAACAACATGCCCTTTCCAAGCAACAAAATGAATGCAACTGTTATCGGTGCGAATTTTAAATATGTATTTCTTGCCGGTAAACCAGAAGTATCGGTCGTGGCGGGTGGTAATACAACGGTGGCTGGTAGAAATGTGGGCCAATCGACTATGTTTTATGGATCCATTTTTTATGTCCTGGACTTTAGCCACAAAAAGAAACTAACTGAACAACCTGGTAAAACTGACTAATATGAAAAAAATACTACTACTCTCTGTACTTTTAATTGCAGTTGCTGCAATCGTATTTGTCGGCTGCAATAAAGACATTGTGGGCAGAACAGATAATATAACAGCCCTTACTCCTGCCAATAATGATGTTGAAGCAGGTACCTGGAAACCGGTATTGCTGACGAGCCCATCTGAATTTGCTATCGCTGCGCCAATAGCAACCAATACGCCAGAGTATATCGCGCAAATGAATGAAATAAAAGCCTGGCAGGCCAATCTTACCAATGAAGAAAGAAGGATCGTACAATACTGGAGCGCCGGCGCTGTGTTGCGCTGGAATGAAATTTTAAGGGAATTGGTAACCAAACATAATTTGCCACCTTACCAGAATGCAGACGGCACCTACCCATTTCCAAGTGCCAATAACCCGCTGGCCTATCCGCAGTTTCCTTTTTCTAATCCGCCTTATGCGGCCAGGGCTTATGGTTATGTAAGCGCTGCGCAATACGACGCACTCGTAGCAGCCTGGTATTACAAGAAATTATATAACAGGGCAGCGCCCTATAAAGTCGATAGCTCCATTCATGTACTGGTTCCAAAATCAGACCTGCCTTCTTATCCTTCTGAAGATGCCGTGGTAGTTGGTAGCGCAGTGGAAATGCTAAAATTACTTTTTCCCGGCGACCAGGATTATATTCAGCAAAAAGCGGAAGAACATAAAAGAGCGCGTATCCTCTCCGGGGCAAATGTGCGCAGCGATATTGAAGCCGGCGAGGCATTGGGTAAAATGGTGGCACAGAAATTTGTTGCCCGCGCCCGTGGCGACAGGGCAGGTGCCGCAATCGGTAACCAGGCAGGCTGGACAAAGTTGGAAACAGATGTTATTGCCCGTGGTGAAAAGCCCTGGTACAGCCTGGAGGCACCGCTCCGGCCGCCAATGTTGCCCTTGTTTGGAAAAGTAAAAACATTTTTATTCGATTCTCTTACCGTGATTTCTCTTCGCCCGGGCCCGCCGCCGCTTACCGGTAGTAAGCAAATGCTGGATGAGGTGGAAGAAGTACACCAGATGACATTGAATGATTCAAGGGAACATTACAGGATCGTTCATTTTTGGGCAGATGGAGTAGCAACCTACACACCGCCCGGCCATTGGGATGCCATTGCCGCCGAAGATTTTATCACAAAGAATTTTAGTGAGGTAAGGTGGGCGAGAAATATGGCTTTATTAAACATGACAATGATGGATGCAGCTGTTGTATGTTGGGATATAAAATATTTTTATTTCAATCCACGGCCCACACAAATGGATCCTGCTGTTAAGACATTGACCGGCATACCCAATTTTCCATCTTATGTATCCGGCCACGCAACCTTCAGCGGTTCGGCTGCGGCCATATTGGGACATATAATTCCTGAGAGAGCGGCTGCTTACCAGGCCATGGCGGAAGAAGCAGGCATGTCCAGGTTTTATGCGGGCATACATTTCCGAACGGATTGTGCAGTAGGGTTGCAGGTGGGCAAAAACGTAGGAAATTTTGCCGTAGAAAGAGCCAAAATTGACGGGGCAGAATAGTTCGAAGTCCTTCAAACTAAATTTTAATTTTTTATAATAAAATGAATGTAAGCCTGCAACAGAAAACCCATCACATACTTCGCATTGCAGTGGCAATGTGTTTTATCGGGCATGGGGCATTTGGTATAATTACCAAAGCGGTCTGGTGCAATTATTTTGCGGTCTTCGGTATCGGGAAAGTCCTTGCCTACCAACTCATGCCGGTAGTGGGCGGTTTTGATATTCTTTTCGGAATTATAATGCTGGTATATCCTGTACGGGCCATTCCGGCCTGGTTGGTGACCTGGGGTATTGTGACTGCTTTGTTACGTCCTTTATCGGGTGAACCTTTTGCGGAATTCATTGAGCGCGCCGGCAATTATGGTGCACCGTTGGCGCTATTGATATTATCGGGCATTCCGAAAAGTAGCAAGGGTTGGTTTACACGAATAGATACCGGGATAGAGGATGATGAGGCAACACTTGCACGTGTGAAGACTTTGCTGAAGGTAATAGTATTTTTTCTCCTCGCAGGTCATGGATGGCTGAATATAGCAGAGAAGGCTGGTTTAGTAAATCAATATACATCCCTTGGATTTTCAAATCCAAAAGAAACAGCGTTGATCGTTGGTATTATAGAGATCACGGCTGCGTTGGTGGTATTGATCAAGCCGATCCGCCCATTATTGCTGGCGCTTTTTATATGGAAAATGGGAACAGAATTATTGTATCCTCATTATGCCTTATTTGAATGGATCGAGCGTGGAGGCAGTTACGGGGCGCTATTGGCTTTGTGGATGTTAACAGAGCGGGGGTCATCCCCAAAGTTTACTGCTGCGAAAGGCTATAATATACAGCAGGCTTAAAAATCGGTACAATAAATTTTAATAATTGCAATTTGGCTTATCTCCAAAAGTGTTTTAGTAGGGTCATTGTTAAAAACAAGAAGAATAGAAAGAGGGGAGTGCCGGGCATGCGCCATCACCGGTCGCTGTAGAGACAGGACTGAAAACTTTGAGTCGTTAAGTTGAATATAGAAGGCGTTGTAATTCTTTACGATGCCATTTTTTAAATCTTGTCATTTTCAAAAGGAAAAGACCTGGTTGGTGAAAATGTTTTGAAAATGTACCATCGCAGTTCTGTAAAGTCAGGACAGAAAACTTTGAGTCGTTAAGTTGAATATAGAAGGCGTTGTAATTCTTTACAATGCCATTTTTTCTGAGTTTTTAAAATTTAATAAGGATGAGATCAGGTTTATTTTTGATGCTTTTATTTTGTTGTGCGACTTCTTTTGCCCAGCAGTCCAACGCTCATGAAGATTCGCTGTCTAAGGCGAGGTTCCTCGATAGCGTGATCCTGTACTCTTACTTAAATCAAAATATAGTCCGGCAACTTCCCCCGCAGCAGGGCACTTACTTATATGGTGGTAAAAAAACAGCAATAATTAACCTGGCGCAGGCGCCTGTCGATATTGCTAATAAAACAGCCAGGCAAGTCTTTGCAAAGATCCCCGGCATATTTGTGTATGATATGGATGGCTCAGGCAACCAGGTAAATATTGCTGCCAGGGGATTGGATCCGCACAGGGGTTGGGAATTTAATATCCGCAAAGATGGCGTTCTCACTAATTCCGATATGTATGGTTATCCTGCAAGCCACTATAGTATGCCATTCGAAAGCATCGAACGAATCGAATTGGTGCGGGGCACCGGTTCTCTGCAATATGGCGCCCAGTTTGGAGGAATGCTGAATTATGTGTCAAAACAGGGAGATACAACCAGGCCCATCAGTTTTGAAACTGTCACAACTGCCGGCTCATATAATTTAATCAGCACTTACAATGCCATTGGGGGTAAACTGGGTAAATTCAAGTACTATGCTTATGTGCAAAAAAAATCAAGGGGTGGATATAGAAATAATGACCATACCAATTCAGAAGCGGAAGGCGTGGTAATCACTTATCAGCCTAACAAATATTTTGCGGTTCGGGCAGAATGGTCGCGCTCCAAATACCTTTACCAGATGTCTGGTCCTTTAACGGACAGTATGTTCAATGCAGATCCAAAACAGGCAACACGGTCACGAAATTATTTTAGTCCTGATATTCATGTTCCTTCTGTCACTTTAAACTGGCAGGTAGCTCCGCAGACAAAGATCCAGTTTACTTCTTCGGCTGTATTGGGAAAAAGGAACAGTGTATTATTTGATAAGCCCACCAATGTAAGAGATACGATCAATACGGCAACGCTTCAATACAATAACAGGCAGGTAGACATTGATCAGTTTAATAGCTATACCACGGAATTGCGGTTGATGCAGCAGTATGCATTGGGCAACCAAACAAGTTCAGTGGTAGCGGGTGTTCAATATATGAATAACGATCTCCACCGCACGCAGCTTGGAAAAGGAACGACCGGCAGCGATTATGACCTTAGTTTAGTAGTACCCGGGTGGGGCAGGGATGTGCACCTGAAAACAACCAATATTGCTTTATTTATTGAGAATAAATTACAATTGCTGCGCGATCTGTCTGTGAATTTTGGCGCAAGGATAGAATCGGGCCGGACAGATATGAGTGGTAAGATCACTTATTATCCAGACAACGATTTGCCCGTCAGCATGAAACATCAATTTCCTTTACTGGGCGCAAATATTTCTTACAAACCTGCAGGAACCGTAGAGTTTTACGGAGGATGGTCGCAAAGCTACCATCCCATGCTTTTTAAAGATTTGATCCCTGCTTCTTTGTATGAAAAAGTGGATCCGAATATCAGGGATGCCAAAGGATACAATGCAGAATTGGGATTCAGGGGCAATTGGAAATTTTTACGCTGGGATATAAATGGCTTCCTGTTACAATATAGCAATCGTTTTGGAACACTCGCCCAAAAAGACGATACCGGCGCCTTTTATCTCTACCGCACCAATATCGGTAATTCACTTGCAAAGGGCGCTGAAATATTTATACAGGCAGACTGGTTGTTTGGCACCAAAGTCAACCTATCCGTGTTTACCTCTACTGCGTTTATGCATGCCCGTTACACAAGCGCAGTTGTTAAGTCCGGTAATTCAAATATTGATATCCGGGGTAATAAAGTAGAAAGTGCGCCTGATCTGATAACCCGTAACGGAGTTACCGTGCGCTATAAAAGATTAAGCTATTCCATTTTATACAGCTACACCAGCGAAACTTTTGCAGATGCATTGAATACCGTGCAGCCACTTGCCACTACCGGCGCTGTTGGTCTTGTACCTGCATACGGACTGCTTGATATGAATGCCAGTTACAGGTTTTCCAAAGCCCTGGAATTAAGATTGAACGTAAGTAATATCGCTGATAAAAAATATTTTACCAAGCGGCCCACTTTTTATCCGGGTCCGGGTATCTGGCCTTCAGACGGAAGGAATGCCAGTGTGACGATCGTTGCAGGATTTTAATAACTGTCAGGCAATCACTTTTGTTTGTAGGCTTATATGCGAATCTGCCTGGGTTGGTTCGTTGGCTTATCTGCCAGACTTCCTACTCCTTCATTTGATTGAAATCATCTTCAGATGTTCTTTCCTTATTTTTCCATTCCCGGGTTTCCTTAAAAGGTATCTTTAGAAGATGGCAGATTGTTAGTTCTTTTTCATCGGCATAATTCGGAACTCCGGTAACAATTTTGTTTTGGTGGATATTTAACCGAACTGTTTGGTGTATGCGATCCCAGAAAGAAAAAATGATGGAATAATTACTATCCGTTTCTTTCTTTATCATGGAGTGATGAATGCCATGCATTCTTGGCGTGACAATCAAATAGCTTATCATTTTCTCAAAACGGAATGGCAGTTTTACATTACTATGGTGGAATTGATTTGCTGCTTCAAAAGCGATTTCATAGACAAGTACTACGACAGGCGAGCTACCCGTTAAAATAATGGCGGCACCACGAAATAGAACGGAGCCTATCATCTCACCGAAATGAAAACGAAAAGCAGTTGTAATATCCAAATCCAGGTCAGTATGATGTACTAAGTGAAATCTCCAAAGAATGGGAAGCTTGTGGAGTAAAATATGCCATAGGTAGTTGCTGTAATCCAGTGCTACAAAAGCAATTGCCGCCTTCACCAAAATGTGAGACGTGTATAAATGGTTAAAACCAATATGCCAATGCTGGTTTTGTGTTGCCAGCCAAACCATTGCGGGAATAAACAGGAGGCGAAGCAGTACAAAAGCAGGAATGGAGACAATGAAATTGATGAACATTCTTTTCCACCTGTTCTGCACGCGCTTTCTTAATGGAAAGTTTGTTTCAACCAAAAGCAGTACAATGAACAATACAATTAATATCGGTGTGCCGTATGTGTCAAAAATAGCTTTAATCATTATCCCTTAATTTTTCACCTTCCCCTTTTTTTGTGTGCCATGTTGCATCTTTATTTAAGTCCAAATCCTGCTGCACATACGGCGAAGAATCTTTTGGGGGGCTGCCTGCCATCATTCTAAAATAACGTATCTCGTCTTTTACATTTGCCCAAATATGCTTTGGTGGTTTATAGCCAAAAGCCCTGTATTTTCCCGATGGCACTTTGCCTTTTTGCCTGACAAATGCCTCGAAGTTGTGCACCCAGCCTTCAAACGAAGCCATAAATCCATTTTCCCTGATCATATCCTCTGCCTGAGCATCGCTGTACTTTTTTCCTTTTCCTATTAATTGATAGGTCCACAGGTTGTCTGGCACTTCAACTCCACCGTACCTGCATTGCCAAACAAGTGATTGGTACGCCAGCCGGTCGTTTGTAAATGGTTCCTCGGTAGGGTTAAAATAATTTTTATGCAGCAGCAATTTTGGTATTCCGTCGTCGCCAAATTCATCACCCCCATCATCTCCATAACAAAAGAAAGCGGCTGTCCTTCCTTCCAGGTGGTTTTGGCTCATTGTTTTCCATTCTTCCGTATGTTCCAAAGCCATCGCTTTTTCGGGATTTTTGTGGTCAATGGTTTTTTCATCCGGATTGCCGCCATTCATGCAAACCAACCTGTCAAACATTAATTTCAAATTGCTGCTGCAACTGTACCAGTTAACGGGCCCGATGATGGCCCACGCATCCGCCATATCAAGCCTTGCATAAAGGTCTAAATTCCACATCAGGTCAGGCTCTTTATTGCTGTCTTTCTCATAACAGTTACAAGGCCATACACACAAAGCCATTGAAGTAGATACGCAGGCATTGCAGCTTTGAATGTGTTCCCTGGCATATACATTGCCGAGGTCTTCGTAATCTATTTCCCAATCCTGCGGCAGCATGTCTGCCATATTTAGCATAAGGGTTCTTGATTTACTATCCACACCGGGACAGTTATATTGTCTTCTGTTAGAGCCGGAAATGATTAAAATTCTAAAAGGCCTTTGCTCAACAGGAAGCTTTGCATTTTCGTCATTTGGCTTCATCTTTTGTTTTCTCTTTTATTTTATTGATAGTAGAATAAGTTCCATAAACAACCATTAAGCCAATAAAAATATACACCCAAACGGGGATATTTCTTCCGGCGATAACCAGGTAGAGGTAAGCTGATATAAAAAAGAAGCCGGTTAATAATGCTGGAAGGACAACTGATTTTTTATTTCTGATATTTTTTATTGAGCGGTAAAGAGCGATGAAGAAAAATGGAATGGCACCTAAATAGATGCCACCAAAGATGTAAGGATTTACATGATACTTTTCACCCAAATTTAAAAACCATTCCTTAAATGTTTCCCATAATTGCATTAGCTGACGATTTATAATTTATGTTTCCTTATCAATCTTTTATATGTTTTCAGCATGCGCTCCTGTGAATAGCCCAAATAGTACATCGTCCATATCTTTAAAAAAATGCCCTGCATCCGGTAGATGCCATTATCCATATATTTTCTTGCTGATGTAACAACCCTATCATTCAATACCCTAAATGTGCCATGCTGTTTCAGGCGGTGAATGATTTCCTGGTCTTCCATCATTACCAAATCTTCTCTGTACCCTCCTGATTTTTTAAACACTGCTCTTGTTATAAATAAACTTTGGTCCCCGAAACGAACTGCATTTACGTTAAACCTGGTGAACCAGGCATTCGCTTTTAAAAACCAGTGGTCATCATCAAATGCGAGGCGAAAGCAGCCACTCTGTACCCCTTTATTGCAAGCAACCAGTATCTGCGAAATGAAATCATTCGGTGGAATACTGTCAGCATGGAGAAAATACAGCATATCATATTTGGCAATGGATGCACCTATGTTCATTTGGGCTGACCTGCCTTTTCGTTCACTCCTCATAGTAATGGCTCCGCAATTTTTAGCAAGGCTGATAGTATCATCGGTACTGCCGCCATCGACAACAATAATTTCTGCATCATGTATTCCCCTGGCTGCATTTATTTTGCTGATGGTTTGTGCAATTTGCTCAGCTTCATTGTATGTCGGTATGATGATACTGATCATGCAGTTTCAATTTTTCGGTCACTAAATTTTTCATTTCTTCCAACGACTTACAGCTTATTATTTCCTCTTTTGTTATTAGTACGTTGATTGTTTCATTTTCTATAATAAAAACTGAGGGGAAAATACTTTCGCTTTTATATTTCTTTTTAAATTCATCTTTATGTAGAAATACCGTTTTCAGGGGAAGACCTTCAATGAACGTCTTCCATTCTTGTTTCATGTTTAAGCTGCCATAGGTTAATGCGCATAAATGGCAATCGTACGTTGACGGGGATATTATTTTATGGGCAAAGTCAGTAACCGTACTGAATAGGTCACTATCGGCATTGTACACAAATAGGAGCTGTTCTTTCATTGCCTTTGCAGTTTAAATGTTTGTAAATCCTTCTCTTCATCAATATCATTCAATACAGGAAATAAATAGTGCTTCAATTGCAAAGCATCGCATTTGCTGATGGTAGCCTTAAGTACCTCGCCTGAGCTCCACCGAATGCCTTCAAATATTTCCGGGTGCAGCTTATTCATAGCTAATAAATAATAGCCCCCATCTTCGGCAGGGCCAATGGCTACATCATTGTATTGCAGGTAGGCAAAGGCATTCATGATTATTCCGGCATTTACACCAGGACAATCAGTGCCAATGATTGCGATTTTTTCATAGCCTTTTTGGAAAATTGAAGCGAATGCATTTTTCATTCTTTCCCCTAAGTCAATTCCCTGCTGTAATTCTTTGAGATAGTATTCGGTCGTCCATACATCTTCCTCTTGAATGAAATCTGAATAAAATACAAACTTATCAACAGGTAAATATTCGGTAGCAGAAACCGTGTGAAGCAACAGTTGATGATATACAGCCAGTGCTGCTTCATTTCCTATTGTTGCCGCAAGCCGCGTTTTTACTTTGCCCATTTCTGGATTTTTAGCAAATATGATCAGGGCCTCTTTCATATTAGTTCTTTTATTGCACTAACAAATAACTGCGATAATTTACTGTCTGCTTTTCCTGCTACTGCAATTATTTCGGCAATGTTCACAGGTTTCAGATTATCAGGGTCGCATTCATCTGTAATAACGGAAACCGCTATGCAAGGCAGTTCCATGTGCGCGGCAGCAATCACTTCAGGAACGGTCGACATGCCTACCATATCTGCACCAATAATTTTTAAGTAGCGGTATTCAGCTTTTGTTTCCAGGTTTGGGCCATGCACAGCCGCATAAATTCCTTTCTGCAAGCCGATGTTCAATTCATTGGCCTTTCGTTGTAATAACTTTTTCAATGCAATATCATAGGGTTCGCTCATGTCAGGAAAGCGCGAACCTAATCCATCCAGGTTTTTTCCGCTTAATGGACTTCCGGGAAGCAAATTTATGTGGTCATCAATCAAAACCAAATCACCTTTTTTAAAGTCCAGGTTGATACCACCTGCCGCATTGGATAAAAAAAGTTTTTGTACACCCAATAACTTCATCACCCTTATTGGAAATACAACCTGCTGCATGGAATAGCCTTCGTAGGCGTGGAAACGTCCCTGCATGATCAGTACATATTTCTCCCCGATAGTTCCGTAAACCAGGTTGCCTTTATGGAATTCAACCGTGGAAACCGGGAAATTGGGAATATCCGCATAGGAAATTATTTTAATGACACTAACATCATCCAGTAACCGGTGCAAACCTGTTCCCAACACAATACCTATTGTAGGCTCTTTAATGCCTTGCGCTATTAAATAATCCCGCGTTTTAATTAATGCTTCCATACTTGTTGGTCATTTAAATTACAGTTCCACCACAGCTTGACCCGAAACCGGCTGTACAGCCATAACAGTGTTGCCCTATGATAATTTCCCTGCTTTTTAACGTGTGTGCATTAAACCCGCTGACATGGTTACTCTTGCAATTCACTTTTAGCTCTAACATCTGGTTAAAATCACAATCGTACAGGTAGCCATCCCACCCAACGGAAATGGTAGTGCGGCACATCACATTTGCTGCGGCTACCGGATTGTAGGCATCCACCAGTTTTTCCATATAACGTTCATAATTTCCACTGGTAAGCAGGTAATCAAGATACCGGCTGATGGGCATATTGGTAATGACGTACAGCTTGTTAAATTCAATGCCAAATCTTTCCTTTAGTTCCCGCTTATATTCATTTTCTAACGACTGCTGTAATGGGGGTAAAAATGCACCCGCGGGATTGTAAACAAGATTTAACCGCAAACCTGTTTCTTCTTTACCATAACCTATTTCATTCAACATTTGCAGCGCTTTGATACTGTCTTCAAATACACCATTGCCACGCTGCCTGTCTGTTCTGTCCTGTGAATAAAAAGGAAGGGAAGAAACGACTTCTGCCTTGTGCATTTTATAGAACTGCGGCAGGTCGTGGTATTTTTTATTCGCCAGGATAATGGTAAGGTTGCAACGCACAATAATATGGCGTTGCAGTCTTGAGATTTCTTCAACAAACCAACGAAAGTTCGGGTTCATTTCTGGCGCACCGCCTGTCAAATCAACGGTTGTAAGCTGCTCATTTTCTTGTAAAATGTCAATGCACTGCTGCATGGTTTCCTTCGTCATGATTTCTTTCCTGTCCGGTCCTGCGTCCACATGACAATGCCTGCAGGTTTGATTGCACATCTTACCTATATTTACCTGGAATGTCTCAACGTGTGCAGGCTTTAACGGGTAAAGATTGGATTGCTCCAGTTTTTCCTGGAAAGGCACCAGTATAAAATCGCCCTTTTGCCCATGCTCTATGATTTCAATTTGGCTGGGAGCATCGGCAAGGATGTTATGTTGTGCTTTTAATGATTTCATTTACATCGCAATTTCATTTACCTTATTCATCATCTGTACGCCATGTACTAAAGAAGCCCCGCCACGAATGGCACAGGCAACATGAACTGCCTCCATCATTTGTGATTGGCTCCATCCTTTTTCAAAAGCATCTGTACTGTAGGCATCAATACAGTAAGGGCATTGTACCGCATGAGCAACGGCTAAAGCAATCAAGGATTTCTCCCTTGCAGTCAATTCACTGTCTTTAAATACTTCGCCGTAGTAGCTAAAGAATTTTTCACCCATTTCTTTTTGAAAGTCGGCTACATTGCCAAACTTTCCCAGGTCTTTAGAGTTGTAATAATGTTCGCTCATTGGTTTCTGATTTGATTAAGATTACTATACAGTTATGTCACAAAAAAGTTGTGGTATAACTATGTGTGGGGAGATCAATTTTACATTTTTTCCTTCGTCCTGCAACAACCAGGACCATATACATGACCTTTTGTACGCGTGGTGTCATCGCAACTGTACCCCCTGGTTAATATAGTAAACATTTTCCAATTCCATGGTTTTTTCTCTGGCCTCCTGGTAGTTCCACGGAGCGACACCGCGCGTCCATCTTGCAGGTGTAAATTTTAATAAGCCCAGTGCATTTATTGTAATGGTACAACATAGTGTTATCGTTCACATCATCATCAACCATCTTTCATCTTATACGATGTTTGGGCATTTGATGTGGTAAAAAGTCTATAGCGATATCGAGCGCTAAAAATATTTTTCGGTTTTTATTCTTGATGATTTTCATTGCAAACAATTGATTGCTCATCCGCATGTATTTCCTGAAAAGCACGATAACATTTTTAAAGTCATTTCAAAATAATAACTGTTTCGAGTACAATCGCATCTTCTGCAACAGGTACGGTTGCAAAATTTCTGTCATTGTGCTGTATCAATAAGTTTTGTTTGTTCCCTATAATTTCTGCAACTTCTTTAATTTGCACTTTTGAGCATGTTTGACCGAACAAGTCTTTGGTACCGGTTTTAACCTAAATGACAATATCGGCTTAACAGCCGTCAACTTTTTGTAACAACTAATTGCAGAACAATGCTGTGGTTAAAATTGATAATTTGTTAGCTGCAGATGTTATCGTGTACTCTGAATAGTGGAGTGACGCAAATGGGGGTAATGTACATCCGTATTAATTGCCGCCGCTTTTTGTATGTTTAACCGTTATGTGGATGGACTTGCAACCTGGGCGCCACAGGACAGGTCATATTATCTCGGCCGGGCCAAACAAAGAGCCGAAGAGGGCTACTCAAATTTTGATGTAAGTAAATAACTTTAAGCATTCTAAATATCCAATACTGACCAGCTGATAAATTATAAATATAAAAATGAAAAAGCTATTTTATACCGGCCTTATCGGGTTGATAATATTTGAGGTATTGAATGTTTACCTTATTATGCCGATGCCCGGCAGCCAGCAGATGAACAGCATTGACGCGGCCTATTTTTTATACCGGTGGCGGTGGACCTTCCGGATCTTATTCGGGGCAATACTGGTGATCGGTTTATTTGGGGCACATTGGAAAAAAAAGTGGTTACTGATCTTGCCGCTGGCAATCCTTGGTTCGGTTATTTATACGGTCAATTTTCAAATGGCAGCAGATCACATGTTCTATCAGCCCAAAAAGTTATTAATGGTACCTGCTGCTGAAAATAAAGTAGACACCGGCCGGCTGGTGATCGGTATAAAAAACAATGGTGAAGCAAAAGCATATCCCATCCGCTTCCTCGGATATCATCACCAGGTGCAGGATACCATCGGTGGTAAGCCGGTGATCGTTACCTATTGCACCGTATGTAGAACAGGCCGTGTTTTTGAGCCAGTAATAAATGGAAGATTATCCCAATTCCGCCTGGTAGGCATGGATCATTTTAATGCGATGTTCGAGGATAAAGAAACCAAAAGCTGGTGGCGCCAGGTAACCGGCGACGCTATTACCGGTAAATTGAAGGGGCAGCACTTACCTGAATTCTTTAGTACCCAAAGTTCTCTTGCGTCATGGCTGCAATTAAATCCTGCATCATTGATCATGCAGGCAGATTCAACTTTTATTGATTCTTACGATACAACCGGCAAATACGAAAGTGGTAAAAGTGAGAGTATGTTGACAAGGACAGATAGTTTGTCCTGGAAAGAAAAGTCATGGGTGGTAGGTGTGAAATCCGGGCCGGATAGAAAAGCTTACGACTGGAATAAATTAACCTCCGACCGCATCATCCAGGATAAGATTGGGAACAGGGCTGTGTTAATTGTATTGGCGAAAGACAACAAGAGTTTTTTCGCTTTTGAAAGGCCTACTCAAAATGCTTTATTTTCATTGAATAACGATACGCTAAAACTAAATGATCACCACTATAAAATAAATGGCCAGGGGATCGATACTGCTTTTTCACTAAAACCACTACCTGCCTACCAGGAATTCTGGCATAGTTGGCGTGAGTTCAATAAGAATACTACGAAATATTAATAATTGGGTTGATCAATCCTGCTAAATATAAAAAAAGGACCGTTTCAAAAACGGTCCTTTTTTTATAGAATATTAGATACAAACTTGTTAATAGCCAGGATTCTGCTTACTGATCCCGCCATCACCCAACTGCGGATTATTATCAATTTCTGATTGCGGCAATGGTAATAATTCATCCCTGCCTGTTTTGAAGTAAGACAGTGGGTCTCCACCCGTAAAATAGCCTTTTGCGCGCCACCTTAAAATATCGATGTTGCGAACTTCTTCGCAGCCCATCTCCGACATCTTTTCATGAATAA
>JBDSLD010000281.1:0-7376 GCA_039916545.1 Ferruginibacter sp. | reverse complement strand
GGAGCCGGACTCTACACAAGCAAACAGCTTTTCACTTGATTAATTTAAAGCCGTTACTACTTAATTACAGAACAAAATGACCTCACCCCGCCCTCTTCAAAGGCAGAGGGAGCCAGACCCGGCATATGTAAATAGCTTTTTATTTGGAATATCAAACTTCGACATGTATTGTCCATTTTTACTTATTTTGTTATTCTCGGACTTTTAAATCCAAGTTTAGTGAGCCCGTTTTGTATGTCAGGTATCTTCATAAATAAATTCCACAATAAGCCGGTGCGATAATTTTCAATCATTACAATTATTGGTCCCTGGTCTATTGCCAGGTGGCTTTTTGCGTACCATTTCTTTGATTCGCTGAACCCGTCTACAAAGCCGTACTCACTCCATATTTTATCGCCTAGATCATAGTAAAAATGCCGGAGTGCCTGCATGCTGTACTCCGGTGTGTACGGAAAAGACGACAAGGCGGCCGTAGGCTGAATGACTCCCTTATCCTCTTCGGGGCAATGGGCCACATAACCCTTGTAGCTATCCCCGGCCGTTAACCCCCAGCAATTTTCACCATAGCCCTTAAATTTTTTCGGATTGTCAATGCAATAGGCCCGGTTGATCAATGTATGATTGGTATTTTGTTCCAGGTAATCCGTATGCCAGTCTGTAAGCCCGTGTGGATCGATGCCCATAAAAGTATAATGCGCAAAAAACAGCGGGCCGCCATATTCAAAACCCAGCGGCAATTTTATGCCATAATAAGATTTACCATTTAAATAAGACGTACTGTTTACCCAGCCATTGAAATATACTTCCGGAGAAATGGGATGTGTAGGCGATGAGGCGGACATGATATAGGTGATCAGGCATTCATTAAAACCACGGATGGGAAAATTCATATCAAAATCATTGTTGACGCTCCAGTGCCAGTATAGCATGGCATTATTATTCTTCGTGTGCCAGTTCCAGTTAGCAATGTTCCACAGGTTATTGACCCGGTTACGAAAATATTTTTCGATCGGCGTATCCTTAGTAAAATATTCACGTGCGGATAAAAATCCCATAAATAAATAACTGGTTTCTACAATATCGGCGCCATCATCCAAATTTCCGAAGGGAACCGTTTTGCCGGTAGTACCGTTCATGAAGTGTGGAAAAATACCATGGTAACTATCAGCTTTATTTAAGAAGTCAACTATTTTTACCAGCCTGCTGATGGCAGTATCTCTTCCTATCCAGCCGCGTTCCACGGCCACAATAGTGGCCATTATACCAAAACCAGTGCCGCCGATCGCACAGTCTTCAGGCCCGAATACCCCTTTACCCAGGTTGGGTTCATCGTATGCCTCGTTGATAAAATCCCAGTAATAATCCGCTCGTACAGCAGTACTTCTTTCCCTGGCCAAACCACTGACCGGGTGGCCGTAATGCCAGAAAAAACGAAAAGTTTGTTTTTGTACTACCTCAAGCAATGCTGAATCGGATAAGTCTTTGATGATCCCAACAGGCGCTATCGAATCAGGGTAAGTAACCATCGGTTTTTTATTTTTTTGTGCAGGTAACATCATGCTAAGCATTAAGGCACCTGTTGTTAAAATAGATTTATAAAACATGATAACGATTTAAGGGTTAACTTATATTAATCGTGAATGTTTAGATTTTATACATAAGATAATACAAGTAAAAATACATGTTATTTTTCCAGTATGCTGCAGCCCTTTTGGAGCTTACGCATAATAGTTTTAATTTGCTCCTCCGCCCGTTTGATCAAGGCATTATCATGAAAGAATTTACACGATACCGGTACACTGCCATCATTATTTTGATCATCGTTGCAGTCATTGTTCTTTTTACAAAATGTGTGAACCAGGACACTGTTGAAACTGGTATCATCAAAAACTTTAAGGGCAAAAAATTTGCTGGTTCTGCCACCTGTGCAAGCTGTCATAAGAGCATTTATGATACCCACGTTAAGACTGCCCATTTTCTTACTTCAGGTATTGCCTCTGGTGATAATATCAGGGGCAGTTTTGAAACTGGTAAAAACACCGTTGCTTATGACAGGCACAATGTAGTTACCATGGAAAAAAGAGACTCTTCTTTTTACCAGGTGGAGTATCGTAGCGGCATTCAAAAAAATATCCAGCGCATCGATATCACCGTAGGCTCAGGTACCATGGGACAATCTTACCTTTATTGGGCTGGCAACCAGCTTTTCCAGTTGCCTGTTTCTTATTTCGGGTCGGCCAATGAATGGTCAAATAATCCTGGTTTTCCAAACCAGGTCATCTTTAACCGGTTCATTACCTCCCGTTGCCTGGAATGCCACAGCACTTTTGCAAAGACGCTATCGCCGCCTGACGTAGATCCTGAGAAATTCGACCGTACTCAGCTGATCTATGGCGTGGATTGTGAAAAATGTCATGGCCCTGCCGAAGATCATGTAGCATTTCAAACCGAGAATCCTACCGCAAAAACAGCCAGGTACATTACTAATCCTGCCCGGCTTTCACGGCAGCAAAACATGGATCTGTGTAGTTCCTGCCACGGGGGAAGGCTCTATAAAAACAAACCTTCTTTTTCATTTACAGCAGGAGATACACTTTCTCATTTTTTCAATTTGGATACCGGTTTGCCTGATCCAACCAACATCGATGTGCATGGCAATCAAAACGGATTATTGCGCGCAAGTAAATGTTTTAGAATGAGTGAAACACTTAACTGTAACACCTGCCATAATACGCATGTTAGTGAAAAAGGAAATACTGCTTTATTTTCCCAGCGATGTATGAGTTGCCACAATCCTGATCATGGCCCCATCTGCAAAATGAGCGCAACGCTTGGGGCGGCAATAAAAAACAATTGCATCGATTGCCACATGCCTTTAAAACCTTCAAGAAAAATAGCAGTCTTTCTTCCCGGCGCAACTGCCGCTACGGCCGCCATGATACGCTCTCACCTTATCAGCATCTACCCGGATGAAACAAATAAGATGTTGGCTTTTATAAAAAAACCCGGGCTAAAGCCATCGAAATAACAATCGGACTATCAAAGACCAGGCAGGGTTACTGACATCCCTTTGTATCGTATCAACAGTGGTCAACTTCAACCAAATTAATTTGCGTTTATGCTGAACGTGAATTGATAACAATCAATAATATTTCCTGTCCTTTTTAACAAGTTTATTCAAACATTACTCATCCCGGGCCGGTTACAAATGTCATTTCATTACCAGAACTCAACAGCGCGTGATGCCGTTAAGAACTGCTGTTCATTTATTTTTTATCGCTTGCACTTTCAAGGCCGTTGTTTCAAAACCCAGTTTAAGTAATCCTCTTTGTATTTCGGGGCAACTCATAAATAATTTCCATAACAGGCCGCTTCTATAATTTTCGATCATCACAATAATGGGCCCCTGGTCGATGGCCAAATGAGATGTTGCATACCAGTTCTTTGTCTCATTAAATGCATCCGTAAAACCGTATTCACTCCATATTTTATCACCCAGGTCATAATAGAAATGCTTTAATGCTTTCATTGAAAATTCCGGCGCGTAGGGGAATGCGCTGAGCGCAGCCGTCGGCGTGATCGTTCCCTCATCATTGGTTGGAGAAAAAGCATTGTAGCCATTGTAAGTATCAGAAGCGGTAAGTCCCCAACAATTTTCACCATACCCTTTAAATGCTTTTGGATTGTCAACGCAATAATCGTGGTTGATAAGCGTATGGCTGGTATTTTGTTCCCAGTAATCTGCGTATTCATCCTTAAGGCCTTTTGGATTTAATCCCAGGAATGAATATTGTGAAAAGAAAAGCGGGCCGCCATAATCAAAGCCTAACGGTAACGTATGGCCGTAAAATTTTTTTCCGTTCTTAAAAAAATTACTTTGCGCCCAGCCACGATGATAAACCGCTGCGGTCACCGGGTAATCATCGGCGCTGGCAGCAAGCACATACATGATCATACATTCATTAAAACCACGCACGGGAAAATTCATCGCCCATCCATTGTTTGGGCTCCAGTGCCAGAACAATACATCTTGTTCATGCGTGTACCAGCTCCATTCAATACCTGTCCACATCCAGTTTAGTTTTCCCCTGAATTCATTTTCAACCGGGTTATCGGCATTAAAATATTGCCTCGCGCAGAGCAGCCCCTGGAAGAGATAGGATGTTTCAACCAGGTCGCCGCCATCATCCTTCCTGCTAAAAGGAATTATTTTTCCGGTACCACCGTCCATCCAATGTGGGAATGCACCATGATAAGCATTTGCTTTTAGTAAAAAATTGACCATCTTATTCATGAACCTCGCGGCAGTATCTCTGCCGATCCATCCTCTTTCAACTGCAACGATCACCGACATAATTCCGAACCCGGTGCCCCCCGTAGTAACAGTTTCATGGCCATATCCTGCATCCGTATTACTTCTTTCCCTTGCCATACCGCTCACAGGATGTGCGAAATCCCAGAAGTACCGGAAGGTTTGTTTCTGCACAATATCCAGCAATGCTGAATCAGATAAGTTTTTTGGCCTTGCAGCCGGGTTAAATGCGGGGGTCGTTTTTTGCCCGGTACAGGATATTTGTATAAACAAAAACCCGGCGATAAAGTAATGCGATAGCTGTTTCATAAATATTTATAAATAAGACGCTGTAAATCCGAGGGAACGCATGCCTACTTTTACCTCGGGGCAACTGGTAAATAAATTCCAAAGTAAGCCGGAACGATAATTTTCGATCATCACAATGATCGGTCCCTGGTCGATGGCCAGGAAAGATTCAGCATACCACAGGTCCTTTAACGCGAACGCATCCACGAAACCATAGTCCTTAAATATTTTATCCCCCAAGGTGTAATAAAAAAACTTTAGCGCCTTCATTGATTCCTCCGGCGTGTAGGGGAAAGAAGATAAAGCGGCAGTTGGAGAAATCACACCGACATCACTGGTGGGGGAATTTGCATTGTACCCGTTTGGAACATCGCTTGCCGTCAATCCCCAGCAGAGATTACTATACCCATAATAATTATTCGGATTAGCGATACAGTAGCCGTAATTGATAAGCGTATGATTTTTTGTTTGCGTGGCATAGTCGGCATATGCGTCCTTAAGACCATTGGGATTGATGCCTAAAAAAGAATAGTGCGAAAAAAATAATGGTCCGCCGGCAGGTGGCCCCAGTGGTAGTACATATCCATAATAACTATTGCCGTTTTTAAATCCGTTGGTACCGTTGCCTGCCCAGCCATTGTTGTAAACAGCGGCAGGAATATTATGCGTGGTGGAAGACGCGCCCAACACATAAGTGACCAGGCATTCGTTCCAGCCTTGTATCTTTTGATTGATGTCCCAGTTATTGGCGGGGCTCCAATGCCAGTATAAAACATCTTCCTTATTTTTCCTGAACCAGTCCCATTCCACCCTGTTGCAGATGATATTGATATCGGCACGTAAATTTATTTCGGCTGCGCTGGTGCCGCTAAAATATTGACGGGCGCATAATAATCCCTGCACCAGGTAAGACGTTTCTACCAGGTCGGCGCCGTCATCTTTCGGACTAAAAGGAATAACGGCTCCTGTTGCGCCATTCATCCAATGCGGAAACGCGCCCTTGAAATTTTGCGCCGTGTTTTTTAAAAATCCTGTCATTGTTTGTATTCTTGCCAGGCCTTCAGTGCGTGTAATAAAGTTCCGGCTAACCGCCGTGATGACCGACATGATGCCAAAACCAGAGCCGCCGGTGGTGACAACATTGTCATCGCCATTGCTTCTTTCTCTTGCCAGTCCACTCACAGGGTGACCAAAATCCCAGAAATATTTAAAGGTCTGCTTTTGCACCAGGTCCAGTAAAGCATTGTCGGTAAGTAACGGAAATTTTGCAGCCGAGTCGATTTGAGTTATAAAACTTTTATCAATGGCATTGTTTAAAGGCCCGTTGCTGACAGATCTTAAAGCATCAGAGATTTTTAAATTGTATTTGGTCAAATAATTTAGGGGACCAGCAGGCTGGATCAATAATGTAGAGTCGCCATTTTGAAAACTGCTGCTAATTACAACTGCGGTGCCGCTTGCATCTGCCAGCCTTACAGCCGCCGTAACCGAACTACGTTGCAAAGGTTGAGTAAAGGCGACTTTAATGACGGGTAAGGTATTGATCCCGTAATTGATATTATCAAAGGCAGCAACATTAATAGTGACACTTTTTGCTGCTACCGGATATATGGGAGTCAGCGGTGGCTGTGCGGGTTCATTGCCTTTGCCACAGGAAATAAAAAAACAAATAACAGTCAATATTTTGAAGCAGTCTTTTATCATTTCTTATTGTTAGTTTTTACTAGTTGTTTTAAAAAAAAGCAAAGGCTGGTTATTTCGCGCCACCACTAATATTTTTTGTCCATTAGCGGTGCTCAGCCATTTCTGGTCTCTCACCTCACCTGGTACATCGGGGAGCTTTTGTTGCTTGTTAAATAGTTTTGCATTTTTATGATAGGTAAAAAGCGTGGGCGCCAATGCATCATACCGTCCTTCGTAAGGTATCACACCATAAAAATTACCGGATGCCATCCAGCCGGCTACATTATTATAGAAGTAAGGGACAAAAGAAAAAATGGGAGACACTTGCAGATCCGGTGGCAGGTCCGTTCTTGTAAAATTACCCTTGCCATCATTTACAAAACAGGATGAACCCAGTACCTCTGCCTTCAGTTCTTTATAATCTTTAAAGAGATCGAAGAACATAAATTGCACCGTTTTTCCAGCTACTTCACCATAGGTCAAATATGCTTTTTTAAGCACGGGCATCCTGCGTTCTAATTCATCCTTTGCCAAAAAAGTATATTCCTTTTCATCAACCGTATAAGCCATTACCTGTTCTACTGAACCGTTCTTATCAAAATCTTTTACGTACATTTTTAACGGACCGTTTTTACCAGCATATAATTTTGAATTATGTCCCCAGTTGCCCGCCAGTATATCGGTAAAGCCGTCACCGTTTATATCGGCTGCATAAAGCGTTTGCCAAAGGCCCGTGGAAAAAGGGATATCCGTTTCTTTGAAAATACCTTTATTATTCAGGAATACTTTTACCGGCATCCATTCCCCTGCAACAATAATATCCATCCATCCATCATTATTGATATCTGTAAACATAGCAGACGTGACCATGCCGGTTTGTTGCAAAGCGATCCTGGATGCCGCTGCAGGAGTGAAATTGCCAAGGCCATCATTCAGCAGTAAATAAGAGGCTTGTGCAAAACCATATTGCGTTGCATTTGCCAATCCACCTATAAACAGATCCATGTCGCCGTCCTGATCTACGTCTGCCGCTGCGACACAGGATTTATTGGTTAATATTGCCGGTATTTTTCCGGTGGTAATTGTAAGGTGC
>JBDSLD010000280.1:0-12809 GCA_039916545.1 Ferruginibacter sp. | reverse complement strand
GGCACAAACGGTATTGATGGTGCAACAGGTCTTCAAGGCATACAAGGAATACCAGGTTTAAATGGAACAGACGGAATCAACGGAACAAACGGTGTTGATGGATTGGCTGGTTCGAATGGCGCTGATGGAATTAACGGAACAAACGGTATTGATGGTGCAACAGGTCTTCAAGGCACACAAGGATTTACCGGCGCAAATGGTGCCGATGGAATCAACGGAACAAATGGTGTTGATGGCGCAACTGGACTTCAAGGTATTCAGGGATTAGCTGGTTCAAATGGAGCTGATGGAATAAACGGAACAAATGGTATCGATGGCGCAACTGGCTCAAACGGAGTCGATGGAACAAACGGTATTGATGGCGCAACTGGCCTTCAAGGCATTCAGGGAATTGCGGGTTCTAACGGAGCCGACGGAATCAACGGAACAAACGGTATTGATGGAGCAACAGGACTTCAAGGCATTCAGGGATTAGCCGGTCTAAACGGAACAGATGGAATCAACGGAACAAACGGTATTGATGGCGCAACAGGTCTACAAGGCATACAAGGATTTACTGGTATAAATGGCATTGATGGAACAAACGGAACAAACGGTGTTGATGGATTGGCTGGTTCAAATGGAACTGATGGAATAAACGGAACTAACGGTATTGACGGTGCAACAGGTCTTCAAGGTATTCAAGGATTTGCTGGAACAAATGGAGTTGATGGAATAAACGGAACAAATGGTATTGATGGTGTTAATGGCCTTCAAGGATTGGATGGATTAAATGGAGCCGACGGAATCAATGGGATCGACGGCGCAACCGGCCCGCAAGGACCAACCGGCTCGTCAAGCGCAGATGTACTCACAGGTGTTGTTGCCATTGATCATGGGGGCACAGGCACTTCGGTCCAAAACTTTGTAGATCTTACCAACTTTCAAATTATCGGCGGACAAAAAGTCTTTTCCGGCAATACCTTATTTGGAGGCTTAGTCCAGATTTATGGAGCTACTTTCATCAATGCAGATTTAGCTATTTCAGGAAACCAAACCGTCACTGGTGCTGTAACTGCCTCCGCAATCATCAAAACAGGCGGCACCGCTGATCAATTTTTAAAAGCAGATGGCAGCATCGACTCAAGCGTTTATTTAACCGCAACTAACCTGGTATTGGTTAGGGAAGTAGCAGATGAATTCCCGGCCGACCCCGCCCAAATTACTTTTACATTGACCAAGGCCATTTCCCCAAACAGCAAATTAAAAATGTATGTGAATGGCATCAGGATTAGCAATACCGCATATGACGTAATTGGTGACACCGTAACCTACGTGCCAGGTAACAACGGCGCATACGCTCTTACAGCAGGTGATAGGATTCAATTTGATTACTATTACTAAATCAATCCCTGCAATGAAAAAATTATTGATTTTACTATCAATTGTATTTATGCTCAACAATGTGATTGCGCAAAATACCCTGGACAATCTTGGCCTACCCAGCGGAACAACTGCTTCCACAGCATTTTCTTTAAGGCTGCTGAGCACGGGTTACACCGGAGCTGCTATCCAGGCACGCCGTGGCAGCGATGATGCCATACAGGATATTGGTTTCACTACATCCGGTGATTTCGATTCTGTTGCCTTAAGCACATTTGCAGGCAATGACAATGTATATATCACTACCTGGTACGATCAAAGTGGCAACAGCCGTAATATGATTAACACAGATGTTAATTATCAGCCTCAAATTTTATTTAGCGGCGCCTTTAAGTATATCGGCTCCAGGATCACTATTGATTTTTCAGGCAACAAGGGCCTGGTTTACACAGGTTCCTTAAGCCTGGTCAGCGTTTTTACAGTTATCAGATCTCCCTCGTCGAACTTCCCTGACTTCCACACGGTGTTAGATGGAACCCCGAGGATCGGTGGGATTTTGGAAAACAATGGTACAACTTTTCACGCTAATGTTTACCCGCTTGCGGTATGGAAAGACGGTATTCAAACAACCGTTTCAGCATCCCTTTCACCAGTTGATCAGGCGATGGCGTTATCTTTTGATCCCATTAACTCTGTTGTATATCAAATATTCGTTGGAAATTACGATGGAGGCAGTAATGGAGGCTCAATATTCGAAAATGAAATAGTAACGTTTTCCTCGGTGGTAACAAGCGGCGATCGCTTGAACCTTGTATGCAACCAGGGCAACTATTATTCAATTACAACAAGTTGCTCCACCGCCATTCAAACACAACCTTCCAATATTGCACAGGCGCAATGCATGGACGGCACTTCCACACCGCTAACTGTCAATGCTTCCGGCATTAACCTTACTTATCAATGGTACAGTAATTCGGTGGCGGCCAATACCAACGGTACATCAATAAACGGCGCAACAGGCAGCAGTTTCATTCCACCAGCTAATTCCGTTGGAACAGAGTACTATTATGTTGAAGTAAGTGGTTCAACCGGCGGTACCATCACAAGTGATGTATCAGGCGCAATTACTACAGATGCTCCGCCAACAGTTAGTGTGTTCCCGGTAAACCTTACTATTCATGCCGGCGATAGTATTACATTAACAGCATCTGGCGCAAGCAGCTATCTATGGGGAGCAGATAATAAAACCCCGTTGGACCATGTACAGAATTTCCAACTTGCAGTTGGCCTTCGGCAACTTAGAAGCAGCTACACAGGGCCTGCGCTTCGATTAAGAAGAGCTACTGATAACGCAGAATCAGACTTTGGCTTTGCCGGAACAGCGTTGGATATTGCAGCTATTAATACTTTTTTAGGAGCTTCAGATGGGTATTGTACCACTCTTTACGACCAATCTGGGTTTGGGAATAATATGGTTCAGACGAATGACTCGCAACAGCCTTTGTTCGTGGCAGATGGCCTGAATGGAAAACCCATATTGCATTTTTCAGCAAATGGCCCGCAGTATATGTCCAACCCTACCAATTTTCCCCCGCCTTATACGGTCGTGTATACTGCAAAGCAAACCGGCCCATCAAGGGGCAGGGTTATGACATCAATTTATAACAACTGGTTGCTTGGCTGGTGGAATGGCTCAATGGACCAGGCTCATTTCGATGGCTGGGTATCACCAGTTGCGGGAACCCCTTCAGATACAAACGCGTATGTTTATTCGGCTACTGGTACAGGTAATAATTCTTTTTTTTACCGGAACGGAACATTATTGTACAATAATAATGGTGGTGTAAGTGGCCCCAACGGGATTTCGATAAATGGAAACGAAAGCTCTGATGCCGATGTTGCGGAGATATTTGCTTTCAATGTTTCATTAGCGGAAAATGACAGGGAAATAATTGAGAACAGCACTGGTTCTTATTATGGCGTATTTGGCGGCGCACCAGTGGTAGGTGCATCTTTGACAACCAGCCCTCTCACTACAACATCCTATACAGTTACTGGTTTGTCGGTAAATGGAGGTTGTGCTGTTTCCGCCACAAGTGATATCACTGTTTTAAATGATCCCGGCCTAACAAACTTTGCTGATCAAACAAAAACTTATTTTGACAGATCTTTCACTATTACCCCGCCTGCTACTAACAATAACGCGGCGTTTACTTATATCAGCAGCGATACCAGCGTCGCAACGATCAACGGCACGATTGTAACGATCATTGGCATAGGTGTTACCACCATCAAAGCAATTGCGGCAGCAAACGGCAATTATTTCATTGACTCCATTAGCGCACTCCTTACTGTGGGCAGTGTATCTGTAGTAACGAAAAATGGCGAGATATCCAATACCAATTATAATTTTGTCAACAAATATGGCGCGTTAGGTGCACAGGGAGGTTTAAATGAAAACGGGGAATCTAAACGCACTCTTTCAAGTGGAGATGGTTCAGCGGCTAACCCCTCCACCAGCGCCTTTCAAATTAAAAAAGACTACCCTGCTTCCACAGATGGATTGTACTGGATCCGTAATCCAAATATCAATGGCGGGGCAGCTTTCCAGATCTATGCTGATATGACAACAGATGGAGGCGGATGGACTTTAATATTGTGCAACACAAGTCCGAACCCTGGCTGGGATAACAACAATGCCCTTTTACGAAATCAAAATAGCCCCGACATCAATACCACTTATTCTATCATCGCATGGGCGGATTATATAAAACAAAGCAGCAGCGGATTTCAATATATGATGGATGCACAAAGCAGGGGAAGTTACGGCGGCATCTGGACTGCTAACAGTAATTACAGTTTTGTGAGCACCTCCAATGGTAATACCGATATCACGCTGAATACAACATTTGGTTCATGGATTTATTCGGACGATGATTTAGAGGCACGCATGCCCTGGTATTCACCTGGCAGCCAGGGACTGATTACTACCAGCAATGATGCAAACAATAGCTGGTGGGGAACCCTCATCGCAGCAGGTGGCTGGAGCCCTGCACCCTGGTTAGGTAACAGCGTACAAAGCCCGGGTATAATTTGGTATTGGGTCCGATAAAGACAAACAGGATTAATATGCTTCCGGTTGCAGCATTATTCATGCTTCTAATAGGCCTGCACACAGTAGATATTTTGGAAATAGTGTTTAAAATAAAACTATGAATTGGAATTACCGTTTTTTCAAGGTGTTAATCATCACAGTAACGCTGAGTTCGTTGAACAGGGTGCAGGCGCAATTATATGCAGGCCCAGGTGGTACAATATATATCAGCCAGGGCGACAGCATCTATATAAATGAAAACATGGATGTAACAAGTGGAGCAACAATAACTGATCATTCATCCGCAGGAATTACATTAACCGGTGTTGCCATTTTGAATGGATTAATGGAATATAATGCAATGGGCAACCAAAACATTTTGCCTTATAACCACGATAACCTTTATATCGCCGGCACTGGCAACAAAACGCTAACCAGCAACATTAACGTTAGGGGAGAATTGCAGTTAGGGGGCACCGCCAAAATAGTAACTAACAATAATATTTTATCGCTCACCGGCAACATTTCTTTTTTAACAGGTGTTGCCCCATTTGGCACAGTGGCTAATAGCTGGATCGTTACAGGCAATGGTAGCAATGGCTTAGGCAATACTGGCCTGGGTGCATTAAAAATATCTTCCATCGGCGCAACAGGGCGTACAGGTCCAATACTTTTCCCGGTAGGACCCTCCACGAGTTCCTATAATCCGGTTACGGTAACGAATAGCGGTACCACCGATGATTTTGCTATATCTGTAAAAGATCAGCCAGTGCCCGGCGCACCCCTTGCAGAAGCTGTAAACGCTACCTGGGATATTTCAGAAGGAACTCCCGGTGGAAGCGATGTATCATTGGGCATGCAATGGAATACCAATAATGAAGCGGTGAGCTTTATCCGCTCTATCTGCGGAATTGTTCATAGCAATGGTACTACCATCGACTATTTTTCAAAAGCGGGGCCTGCTTCAGGCACCAATCCATATACCCAATCCGGTATCGGCTTTACTTCCTTTTCTCCCTTTGGAATAACGAGCAATGCCTCTGTGTTGCCGGTTGATTTCTTAATGGTACGGGCTTATCCTAAAGGTGCCTTAATCCAGGTAGATTGGGATGTGGCGGGTGAAAGATCGATCAGCCATTATGAAGTTCAAAAAAGTAATACAGGAAATGTTTTCAAAATAGCAGGCAAGGTTGCTGCTACAGGTAATTACAGCCTTCGGCAAAGTTATAGCTGGCCCGACCTTCATCCGAATGCCGGTAGCAACTTTTACCGCATTCGCAGCGTTGGTTTAGATGGATCATATAAATACAGCCAGATCGTTAACGTGAATATCGCTGCAAACGCATCATCCATCCGTATATATCCAAACCCGGTTATAAATAAAAAAATGGTGTTGGAATTTCGTAACAAAACAGCCGGCAATTATTTGATAAGAGTGATTAGCAACTCGGGTGCACTGGTTTATCAAAAAGAAATGGAATACAATGGAATGGATCCTTATTATTTAATTCAGCTGCCTGCTGCTACATCAAAAGGAATTTACCAGGTGATTATTGTTGATAGCAATTTTAGCAATACCATCTTAAAAATGATGATCAATGACTAAGTTGTAGATATTCATTTCCCTTCGATAAAAATGTAGATAGCCAACATTGGTACATTGATTTGCTCTTTACTGATCGACAATAAAAAAATCAACACGCAAGGAGTGATAAATTATGCTCATCAGTAAACCTGTTACGACGCGATAGCACTTTATACACTTGCTTGTTTGATTGAGCAGAGTTGAGCAGACCGCACATTATTTAAGTTTACCTAAACTCCTTCCATAGATTTCATGCATTTTGTTCATGGCGTCCAAAAGGCTTTGGGCAGTATTCTTTTCAAAACTCATAGATTCATCTTTACTTCCCTGCAAGCTATTATAGAAGTCCATTTGTTGGGTAAGATCTGTTGAAAGAGAATGCCTGACTTTTGTAATTAGATCTGTAGCCTCCGCCTCGTAACAAGCTTGCAAAAACATTAGTGAAATTTTATTATGCATATTGCCCTGGGATATATAACCATAAGGTAAATTCTCAATGTGCATCATTTCATCTGCCTTCATGAGAATTTTCCTTGCCTCCTCTTTTCTACCTTTCCCGGCTATTTCTGTGGCAAGTTCTGAGTAAGTATTCCTGATAGACAGTAGCTGCCTCCGGTTGGCTTCATCAAGGTAAATGCCTGGTAAATCAGCATTGCCAGCACCAAATGTATGAAGTAGTTTATCGGCCATCCAATCTGTATTTATTTTGCTTCCTTTTACCGGCACTAAGCGATAAGTGAGGCCATCTTTTCTTAAATAATCACCGAATCCTAAATCGTCAAAAAAGGTCGTAAAATAGATCGGGCGGTTCCATTTATTTGCCGCAATTACATTCAACACGGCAAGATCGTTTTTCATTAAAATATTTTTTGGTATTTCGAAACGAATCTCATTGGCAACTGAATCGTTTGCATTCACCGTTCCATTTTGTTTTACTAACGTTGTATCTACCGGAACCGATACTAAATGTGTTGGAAAACTGTTGATCATTTCATCATTTCCTGCATGCATCATTTTACTTTCTTCATCGCTGCCTATATAGTTGGTTAACATATCTGCAAGGTCAACGCATTTGCCCGCTGGTATGGCAGGCACCTGCTGGTAACGCACATAATCCCTTTTATGTCCCAGCACCTGGCCGGCCGTCCAAAGAAATGGTACAGGATCACTTTTGTTTATTTTATACCTCATTTGATTGATGCACCAGTCAGTACTTAATAACGGGTAGATCACCACGCGAATGTCCGGTCTAATACCTTCTACTTCCTGCGCATACCACAAAGGGTAAGTATCATTATCACCTGCGGTAAAAAGAATTGCATTTGGCGCACAGCTTTCGAGGTAATCCCGGGCAGAATCCCTCGCCACCTGTTTTCTACTTCTGTCATGATCGTTCCACTCCTGCGAAGCCATCACAACCGGAACAGCAAGCATGCACAAAACCGTTGCGTTGATGGTTGCTAAACGGGCGGTAAAGATCTTTTGCAGCCATACTATCACCGGTAAAACACCCAGGCCTATCCAAATCGCAAATGCATAAAAAGAACCTACATATGCATAATCACGTTCCCGTGGCTGGTACCCAGGCTGGTTAAGATAAAAAACAATGGCAAGGCCGGTAGATAAGAAAAATATCATGATCACATTATGATCTTTGCCGCCTTTTTTATACTGGTAAATGAGCCCGGCAATGCCCAGCAAAAAAGGAAGCAGGAAGAGGGTATTATGTGCCTTATTATTTTTACTGCTGTCTGGCATTTTGCTTTGATCGCCGTATAGGATGTTGTCAACCAAAGGAATTCCTGTTATCCAATTTCCATCCCGCACATTGCCGGGAAAAAGGCCCTGCACATCATTTTGCCTTCCTGAAAAATTCCACATAAAATAGCGGAAATACATCCAGTAAGATTGATAGCCCACAAAAAATTTTATGTTATCTGTAGAATCCGGATCTCTTTCATAAGTGCCATTAGCATTTTTGCCGATAGATAAAAATTGTGCATAATAGTCCGCATGGTTTTGCTCATTGCTTCCATCCCACACCCTTGGAAAAAGCATCATCTGGCTATCGTCATAAACATAATTACCATCCCGTCCATTTTCAGCATACCCGTTTTTTGATTGGATATATCTAAGAGAAGTTTCCTTATAATCAATAGGATCTGCTGTAAACTTCTGCCCGTATATCAACGGGAAGTCGCCATATTGTTCACGGCTTAAATAGCCGGCCAGGCTTATAGGATTATCAACATTATACATATCAATTGCAGGATCCGCATTGCTCCTGATCATCGTGGTTGCATAAGTACTGTAACCAATTAAAATAAAGGCGAATGACCATAGTGCTAATTGAAGAAAATAATAGTTCATTTTGCCAGCCCATTTAAGGCAATAAAATATTGCTATAGCAAGCAAGATGAAAAAAATGATAAAGCCACTGAAAAAAGGAAGGCCAATAACATTTACAAAAAAAATATCGAAAGTTCGGGCAAGGTCAATGGTGTATTGTATGATTACTTTTTGAACAATCCCTGTAATGATGCAGCCGACAAGGAAAGCAATACAGGCTCCCTTTTTTGATGCAGTGTATCGCTTGTAATAATACACCAGCACGATAGCCGGTATTGTTAACAGGTTTAATAAATGTACTCCGATAGAAAGGCCGATCATAAAAAAAATAAAAATGATCCACCTGTCCGCATTGACGCCCGTTTGTTGTTGACGGTCAGCAGCCTGTTCCCATTGTAGTATTGCCCAAAAAACGATAGCAGTGAAAAAAGAGCTTAAGGCGTACACTTCACCCTCAACAGCAGAAAACCAAAACGAATCGCTGAATGTAAAAGCCAGTGCACCAGTTACACCTGCGGCCATCACAGCAATGATGCCATTTGTATTCAGCAGTTCTTTCCCTTTCTGTAATAATTTTCTGGCAAAATGTGTGATGGTCCAAAAAAGAAAAAGAATAGTAAAGCCGCTAACAATTGCGCTCATTATATTTACAGCCTTTGCGGCGGTTAAAGGATTATTACCGAATAATAAAATAAATAAGCGGCCCATCAATACAAAAAGCGGTGCACCTGGTGGATGCGGTATCTGCAGTTTATAAGCGCTGCTAACAAATTCTCCGCAATCCCATAAGCTGCCACCTGCCTCAGCTGTTAAAATATATACGGTACACGAGAGGGCACAAATAACCCATCCCGTAATGATGTTAATACGGTTGAAATTCATCTTATTTAGTTTGTGGTGAAATGGTTCATTAAGCTGCTGAACTCAACAGCAGTTTTACTACTAAGATTAGTATGTAACCATAGCTATGACTTACAACAAATATTTACAAATGCCATTAGGTTTTTTACCTGCTAAAATTGTATTGCTATTTTATACCTCGGATGTTTTATCCTATAAATCACCTTTCATATAAAGTGAAGTTCATTATCAAAATCTATTATTTCGGCGTCTTATTTATCATCCTTTGATTGTAAAGAACGGGGCTGATTAACACGATCGCTGGAAGAGGATATTACATTTTCGCCTGGATCACTTTGTGCATTTATCATTTTTGTATTATCCGTGAATTCATCCTTATTATTTGACAAATTGCCATTGACAAGATGGATATTAACCTGGATCGAAAAACTATTATTGGCCAGGGTTGTATCAATCATGAAGGTTATTGCATGAGGGCCGATATTAGTGTATCCGATGCCCAGCAAAAGTTTGGATAGCCTTTCTTTTTCATTAAACACCAGGCCAAGGTCAAGCGGCTGGCCTGTTTTTAAAAGGCATTTTTTACTGTCTTTTATTACCGCTGCTTCAACTTTTTTATCGGGAATAGAATAGGTTAAAGCGCTTAAGAAGTAAGTTTTAGTGATCGTCTTGTTAGCTTCAGCTGCCGTTGTATATACCTCCGGGTTAATTGTAAAAGCCAGTAACAACAGAGTGGCCAGTGGAATGATGAGCACGAATTTAAGCAGGTGAAGCCTGCCTGTTTTAGATTTATTCATCATACGGATCCTACTTTTAAGTGAGGTTAAGGTAAAACTATTGACAATTGAAAATGGCACCATGCCGGTGACTTTAAGCATCAGGTATTGATAATTCTTTCTTTCAACACCTCTTTGAATCACGGCATCATCAGCAATAAATTCAAGGTTTTCCCTAATCGCTTTTTTTATCAGCCACGCAAAAGGATTAAACCAATTAATGATACAAATCATTTCCGTAATGAGTACATCAATTGTATGTTTCTGCCGCACATGCACCACTTCATGATCAATGATTTTCTGCAATTCAGTATCACTGTAACTATGCTTATTAATGAAAATACAGTTAAGAAAAGAAAATGGTAAAATAGGTTTGGGAAGATGATATATTGCTACTTTATCGTTAAGTGTAAGGTTTGCGGCAACTTTAATTCTTTGAATAGACAGGAGTTGAATGATCAACCTAACAAACAGCAGCAGGCAAATAAAAATATACAATGCAGCCAAATAATTCCAGTAGTGGAATCCAACACTGTTGGCAATTTGGTTTGCTGGAATTTTATTGGAAAGATCTTGCACAAAACTGACGATGGGAATAAAATCAATTTGTCCCGGTACAATCAAACGATTGAAGTTTATGAATGGAGCAATAAATGAAAAAATTGAGAATGCCAGCAGAAAAAAACGATTCCAGGTATACCAGGTCATTTGCCTTAACAGCAAATAATAAAATAGAGAAATAATTGCCAGGCAAAGCGATATTTTTACAGCGTATTCAAAATATACCGGCATAAGGTTAGTTTAATTATTTTTTTCAATGAGGTCGATGATTTCTTTTAATTCCTTTGGTTTCAATTTTTTTTGTGAAACGAAAAAATTGACCATGTCTTTATAAGAATTGTTGAAATAATTTTGAACAAAGCCCTGCATAAAATGGTGTTTGTAATCTTCTGCGGATATCGCGGCCGTATACAAATAAGTATTTCCAAAAAGCCTGCCTGCAACGAATCCTTTTTTCTCGAGATTTTTGGTAGTAGATGCCAGTGTGGTATATGGCGGTTTGGGATCTGGTAGTTGATCAATAAAAGTTTTAACTGTCCCTTCCTGCAAATTCCAGATCACCTGCATAAGTTCTTCTTCCTGCTTTGTAAGCTTCTCCATTTACGACGTTTTCGTAAAGCTACGAATTTTTCGTAATTACAAAATAATAAAAATTTTTTTTGTTGAATGAATTTACAAAAGGGAAGAATGATAAGTGCAATTGCCGCACAATTGGAGATGTGAATACGTGTCAAACAGTGTCAGTATTATTGCGACGTATATCCATTTAAATCCCGGGTGATATCATTTGCTAAGCATTGCCTTAAAAGTGCAATATTTCGCTTGCATCTTTAAGGCAACATTTTTCAGTTTAACTAATTCCAATAACTCTTGGATCTTTTAAATTATTTTCTTTTCGTATAATCATAGACAACAGCCAGCCATTCATCGCCATCTGTTAGCTTCCAGTATTGCTTTACCATATCATGATTTGCATTGATTGTAATAATCACATTACGAACCTGTAAGTTTTTGCCCCTGTCTTTTTGCCCAGGGCCGAACCAGGGATGTACGGTGTTAAGTATGTAAGAAACAATGCTGTCTTTAACGAAAGGTACGTTTATAGCCAACACTTATTAACCCGGATGAAAACAAAAGATCATGATATGTAATTTGCATTCGCTGGTGAAAAGGCACAAGAATCAAAATACGGGTGAGTTTAAATTGCTTACACATCTTGGGAAGTATTCGTGGAGGAAGTGGTCGTTGAGGACACCGGACCACGGAAGATAATTCTAATTACCAGACTAATCAGGGAGGTAAAAAAGAATCTTGTGTAATGTCTTTACAATTTTAGTTCTTAATGCATTTTAAAGTTTGTGTAATCACGTAATCATTTCAATCTGTTCTTCAAACAATTGGAAGCTGAATGATAAATGTGGCGCCTTCTCCTTCTTTAGTTTCAACCTTAATTTCACCGCCATGCGCTTTAACAATATCATAACTCAATGATAATTCCATGCCTGTTCCCTGCCCCGGACGCCTTGTAGTAAAGAAGGGTTGAAACATTTTATCCACCACTTTCTGAGGAATGCCGGAGCCGTTATCTTTTACCGAGATAAAAACTCTATCGTCAACTTTTTTTGTACTCACCCAAACAGTCGGGTTTTCCTTGCTATCCGGGTTCGATAGCCCTTCTTTGGCAGATGGGGCGGCCGCATAAAATGCCTTGTTTAGTATATTCAATATCACTCTGCCAACATCCTGGGGTATAATATTAACCTTACCGATACGCTCCTCAAAATCAGTTTTAATAGTAACATTAAATGATTTGTCTTTTGCCCGTAAACCATGATAACTTAATCGTAGATATTCATCACACAAGGCATTAAGGTCTGTTGGTTCTTTTTGCCTGGAAGATGTTCTTGAATGCTGCAGCATACCTTTTCTTAAAGGTATAAATTTCACTTATTAATTGTTACAGATGTAACAATAGTGTAACAAAAATTGCGAAAACAATGTAAATTCAAAGGAAACTAAAAGAAACAGAAAGGTTGGGAATGTCTGATGGTATTGAATTTACCACATTAAAAAACCCACTCAAAAAAGTGGGTCTGTGCACCGGGGTGTACAATTCTCGAACCATTTTATACCAGATTTGACAAGACTTGCTAATCTTTTGACAGCATAAGATTAGCAGGTCTTTTTTTATTTATTGATTATTAAGTGTTTGGCAAAAGCA
>JBDSLD010000279.1:0-12195 GCA_039916545.1 Ferruginibacter sp. | reverse complement strand
ATATTCTTGGCGTTCCGGGCCTGGTAATAATTAAAGTAGCCGCTTGTAAAACTCCTGTAAATACTTTCTGTTCCCTGTTGTTTATTTAACCCCAACTGCTGCCAGATATCATCACCGAGCTTTGTAGTGGTTACAAAAGAAAATAAGAATAAACTTAAAATGGCCAGCATGAATGTCGTAACACAAATGCGCAGGCAAATGATCAATGAATTAGCTGAAGGATGTCTCATTTTTGTAAATTTTTGATTTGATTTTAGATTGACTGATTGTTATTGATTGGTAACGATGTGGTGGGATCGATTACGAATCAAAATTGCATCGAAACGGAGGCCTGGAAAATATTACAATGAATGAGTTGATAAAACTGGTGTGTGAATTGTGATTATGTATTCTTATCGCATGTACACGTGACAGCCCTTACATTCAACTTATTTTTTCGCGATAAAATAGTAATAAAAACCGGGGACCACTAACAGCCTTCGCATGGCACGCGTTTATCATCTTCGAATCTGGCAATGTACACTGAAACTATTGGAATAATCCTATGCCAGCGGCATAACCTAATTTGTGGTTTCCATTGAAGAAAAGGGTATTTGCCCCGGCGGAGCAACTTGTTAGTAATTGTAAACAGGCAATCACAATATACAAGCCATATATTTTTAAGGTCTACCCCTCCCGGATAATTTACAAATCCTTGTAATTCTATAAAGAAGGTTGCCTCGCGAAGGCAGGAAAGAATTACTTTACGGCCCTTACCAGGTTCAATTTATTCATGAACAAATGCAATATAACGTCGATATCATCCAGCAAAAGGTGTACAAAAAAACTGCAGCAACCTGGTCCGAAATTACCCGGATCAAATTGCTGCAGCATATGATTTTTAAAAAAATTTTTACACAAATGTTACACCGAAACTTTCAGATACAGCTACAAAATAACTGATCTCTTCTGTTGTCGGTTCGCCTTCCAGCGGAGGCGCCGTATCGCCATCATACGGCTTTGTAATGGCTTCAAAAAAACGCTCAAATCCGCCAGGCGTCAGGACCAGGGAAATCAACGCTTTTTCCGAAAGTATTTTAAAATGATGCGGAACGCCTCTTGGCATAAAAAGAACATCCCCGGGCTTTGCGGCTATTATTTCATCTCCAATATAAAATATTGCTTCTCCTTTTTTAACCAGTATCAGCTCGTCTTCAAATTGATGGACATGGCGTGGTGGCTCAGCACCGGGGGTAGAAATGATATCGACTACCGCCACTGAATTATTGGTATCCTCAGATGACTTCCTGAAATGCATCCGGCATCCCGGATAGGCTCTTACGGTACCCGTTAATACTGCTTCACTAACTGTTGTTTGCATGTTTTTTTGATTTATTTTATGAATAAGAAAATGTGAAAATGTGAATGTGAAAATGGCGTACTGATAACAGATCGGGGTGATCAGTTATTAATCACTTTTATAAATAATGGTGACCGCTGGATACCTTCAGGATACAACAGCGATCTTACATACTCCGCGCACAATTCGTAACTGTCATATGCCTTAAACTCCCTGCTCAATCTCAATACATTTGTCTTATAGATATCATTGGCCAGCACTTCATCTACCGCTTTTTTTAGCTGTGCCGGTTTAGGCCTTTCCGTTTTTAAATTTATGCCCAGTTGAAAATAACTGATCCTCGCGTTGATCTCATTTTTACCTTCATGCACACCCGCCACTACAAAAGGCAGGCGGCTTTCGATACCGAGTATCACACCGCCAAATCCGCCGTTGGTAATATATACGTCAGCGTAAGGCATCACGTCAGCGAAGGGAATAAAATCTTCGATAATAATATTTGCCTGCGGATATCTTTCCCGCAATTCTTTCGTCTGTGCTCCACCGGTAGTGGCTACCACCAGGGTATCGGAATCTTTAAAAGCTTCCAGGGTGGGCACAATGATCTTCTCTGTATCCCGCTCCACAGTGCCTTGTGTTACCAGTACAATATTCTTATATTGGTTCAGTCTTTTATCAAACCAAGCCGCGCTGCTTTTACCCGGATTGTAAGGGAGCAATCCGCCAATGAAACGAACATTGTGCCCCAGGTCACTCCTGTAATATTCAAAACCCGGCGTACCGCTTTGTAATAAAAGGGTAGACTTCTTAACCAGCATATCAAAAACATTTGCATTATTATGTTCGATACCGTGCTGATCCATCATGTTTTTCAGGGCCAGGTTTGATTTTTTAAATAAAAAATTATCTGCAATTAAATGCAATATGGATTGCCTGATCTTACCGGCAAACGATTTGGCAGGCGTCATTCCAAGTCCGTTTGGTGCGAGATCCCTGGAAGTTTCAGTCAAGGGAAAAACACCGATGGAAATAACAGGGATATTCATTTTATCTGAAACAAATGGGATGCCTGTAAAAGCGCAATCCGCGATCAGCAGATCAAACGGAAAAGACCGGTGGATGTTAAGGATGTCAGCGAAATACTCAGGACCACGCTCAATAAAAAAATTAATAATATCGAAATTCAATTTTTTGACCGGGTTTTTAAATGTATTCCTTTCCGGAAATATTTCGTCCACCGTATCGCCGGTTACTTCCAACGCTGTGTCGAAAGGATAAAAAGGCATGCCCAGCTCTTCCAGTTTCTCCTGGTAATTGGCTGAACTGTACCAGCGCACATCATAGCCGATCGATTGTAAATGCTTTGCTATGCCGGTAAGGGGATTGAAATGGCCATCTGCCGGAACACAGGCGAACAATATCTTTTTCCCGGATGGCTTACCATCGAGAGTGACCGATCCTTCCTGCCGCGATTGTTTTTTTTCCATAAGTATGTTTTGAAATGATTTTAAAATTATCCGCAAGTCTACACAAGGAACAGATCAGGAAAAACCTTTGCTTGAATGAATTGAAGGAGTCGGCGAATGAATTGCAGTTTTCTATTGCTGGTTGAAAAATATACCTGGATAACTCATAACAGTTTTCGATTTGCATCAAACGATATTTAAATAGTTACAAGTACTCCCAATTTTTATTCATTATTAAAAAGTAGAGATCTTAAAAATCTTTGACGTCAGTTAATCTTATCTTTTACTCAATTCATACAGGCCATGCTTACCTGTATCATAAACAATAATATTTTTGCGCAATAAAAGAAGGCATTTGATAGCACTACAATATTTTCCGTATTGCTTTTTTTGATGGAGAATTTTTTCTGGAGGAATCTGCATTATAAAAAAACAATGAGACAGTGAGTAAATTATTGAAACTGCTTTTAGATTATACAATGGTTGTATATATTTGATATAGATATAAAACAAAATTCTTGGTACGATTTATTTTTATCTTTTTGCTGACTATAAAAGCCGCAGGGATGTCCGCGCAGCCCATGCAGCAATTCCTGTTTACTCACCTGGGTACACGGAACGGACTCGCCTCCGATGAGACGATGGGCGTTCAGCAGGACGAAAAAGGCTTCATATGGATCGCCACGTTGGATGGCTTACAACGCTATGATGGAAAACGATTACTGACCTTTCGCAATAATGTAGCTAACACCTGGTCGATCCCAAACGATATGGTAAAGCAGGTACAGCTTGATAAAAAGAAGAGGTTGTGGTTATGTTGCAGTGAAAACAGGATCGGTTATTTTAATGTGGCTGATTTTACCTTTCATGAAGCCATAGTTGATCTTCCGAAAGAATTATTGGAGAAAGGTGAGGGACATTTATTTACTGACAGCAGCGGTCACATGCTGCTGGTGCTTACCGGGGTCGGCGCGCTCACTTACAATGAAAAAAACAACGAATTTGCCGAACGATACAATCAATTTGAAATTCCAAAAAACTGGAAGCCAAACTGGATCACCCAGGATCGCCTGTACAATTATTGGATCGCCTGCGATTCCGGCCTTGCAAAATTTAATACCAAAAAAAATACGCTTTCTTATCGAGGTCACAATGCCGACCAGGACGACGTAATAAAGGTGTACGCACAATTACGTTGGGTAAATACCCCCTACTTTGATAAGTCAGGCCGTTGCTGGCTGTTATCCTGGCCAACCAGGGCAAAGACTTTTTTTTACAGTTATGATACGGCCAATAAAAAAATGACCGAATGGGAATCTCAACTCGACCAGTTGCTTGGAAATAAATATTATTACATCTATACATTGAAGGAGCAAGAAGATAGCACGCTATGGGTGATCGGTGGCGACCTTTTTGCACGGCTAAATAAAACGGGTACTTCATTTGATCTTGTAAAAAATAATTTGCCAGGCGAATTCAGCATCCGCTTCGATGCATTGAAGCAATTACATGAAGACAGGGAACATAACTTATGGGCGTCCACCAATAAGGGGTTGTTCCGTTTCAATCCTTCGGCCCAGCCTTTTCACATCATTGAAAATAAAAGAATTTCAAAAGACAGCGTTTACACATCGGATGTATCAGATATCATCCAGACAAAAAATGGCGACATTTTAGTGAGCACCTGGGGCAACGGTCTTTTCTCATACGATAAAAACTTCAACCCGGTTAACAGTGAACCTGTTAACCAGTCTCACCGGTTAGGCGAAAACCTTAGCTGGTGCATCCTGCAGCGTTCCAATGGGGATATCTGGAGAGGCAATCAATACGGCAGCATTTTTATTTATCATGCCAATTCAGGGCGGTCGGAAAAAATACAGTCGCCTGTTTTTGAAGACTGGAGCATACGCCAGATTTCAGAAGATAAAAATGGGGACCTCTGGCTGGCAACCACCAATGGCAATCTTGTTAAATGGACGGCAGCTACCAACACTTTTTCCCTCGTTAAAAAATTAAATACCATCATACAAAGATTGTTTACAGATACAAAAGGATATGTGTGGGTATGTACCCAGGGAAACGGGCTATTTAAAATTAATTGCTCGAACGGTGCGGTCATTGAGAATTATACCACCAGTGGGCCGGAGGGCAGTAAACTTATGAAGCCTTACGCGAGAGATATCGTTGCATACGATGACAGTTTATACATGATCGCCAGTGGCGGGATAAATATCCTTAATATACGAACCAACAAGATCAGTTTCCTGGTACGACGTGGCACCTTTCCTATAAACAATATATCAAATATCATCAAAGACAGGATGGGTAAATTGTGGATCACCTCACTAAGCGGGTTGGGGTGTGTAGATTTGAACAGGCACATCACTTCAACGTTTGACCAGCGGGACGGCGTTCATACCAACTATTTTAATGGGGCGGCCACGACCATGTTAAATGACGGAAGGATTGCAATCGGCACCTCGCACGACCTGCTCGTTTTTGATCCGATACAGGTAAATACATTTAACATACCGTTACCGGATATCCTTGTCACCGGCTTCGTTTTGATGAACAAGGCCCTGTTGATGGATTCACTGAATAAGTTGAAAACGGTAGAATTGCAATACGATAAGAATACGGTCATCATTGAATTCTCGACACTTAGTTATCAGAATAATTTTGGAATAAGTTATATGCTCGAAGGAGTGGACAAAGACTGGCGGCCGGACAATGGTGAAAACCGGGCTATCTACACTTACCTGCCACCAGGCAATTATACTTTTAGAGTAAAAGCTCAAAATGGTGATGAAGCAAAAAGCGTTAAATATACTGCGCTGAAAATAAAAGTAAAGGCGCCGTTCTGGAAGACCTGGTGGTTTTTTGGCTTATTGGCTTTTGCGGCTATCGGCCTTACCTACTGGCTGGATAAATTCAGGGTGAGCCGTATAAGGGAAACGGAAAGGGTACGCACAAGGATCGCGACCAGCCTTACCAAAGACATGAGCAATACCCTTAGTAACATCAATGTACTAAGTGAGTTGGCGAAAGTAAAAATAGATAAGGATACAGAAAGAACAAGAGATTATATCGGCCAGATCAGCGAATACAGTCACCGCATGATGGAAGTGATGGATGACATGATCTGGAGCATCAATCCGGAGAACGATGAATTGCAATACACCATCGTACGGATGAAAAAATATGCGTTGGCGATACAATCAAAATATTACCTGGAAGTCAGTTTTACCGTTGAAGCAAAAGTGAATGACCTGAAATTGCAGATGGACCGGAGGCATGAACTCTTCCTTATTTTTAAAGAGGCATTGCTCAATGCGGGCAAACATGGAAACAGTAAATTCGCCGATGTAGATATAAGGCTTGACAAGTCAAAAATAAAGCTGACCATTTCTGATAATGGAAGGGGATTTAATACCGACGAGGCTAGTTTTGGCCGGGGGCTAAATGAAATGCGTAAAAAAGCTGCGGCATTGAATGCATTGTTCCAGATACGTTCGATACAAAATACAGGTACAGAGATAGTATTGGAAATGAGCCCGTGAGGAAAGGTATTTTCTTACCGCTGTTGCGGGCTTTAATAACCTGGTGAGTCACCCACAAAGGGTACCGGTATGTTATTACACTCCCCCTCTATTTCACCCCAACATAATTTCTACTAATAATCAACGTTATTTACCGGGGTGAATTATTGTCCGGTAAGTGTTTTAAAGCCAGGTGCGGCAATGCAGAACCATTATGACGCCAATGCCGTATATTTACTTGGAACGGCCGTTACATTACCCCCAAAGACATCGCAATTATTAAATGACCGGTATAATAGTGCTCCTGGCCTATTTTAGTATTTTATTGTTATGGGTTCATATAATTTTATTTCTTAAAGCAGCACAATGAAAACTGTACAAGCGATATCCTTTCTAATGTTTTTAAATATTCATCTTTCAGTTTTGTATGCTCAAAAGAATGTACCGGTGCAAACGCAGGGGCAATGCGCCACTATGGATCGTTTGGCAAAGATGTTTGAACGTAATCCTGCGCTTAAAACCAGGTTCAACCAGCAATTAGAAACGTTTAACAGGAAGACGGACACCAGGGCGCAAAGACCCGCGTCGGCTCAAGGTGTTAGTGGCACCACCTACACCATCCCGGTAGTGTTCCATATTATATTGACCGATCCATCCGATGTTACCGATGAACAAGTATTGTCACAATTAAATATTTTGAATAAAACCTTTGCAGGCACCAATTCCGATTCTGCAATTGTTCCCGCCTATTTCAAATCTATTTTCGGCAGGTCGGGTATACGGTTTTGTTTGGCACAACGCACTCCCGACGGCGAAAGCACTACCGGAATTGAAAGGATCACTACTAAAAAAACATCTTTCTCTTCATCTGATGATGCCGTAAAGCATGCGGCAATGGGCGGTATTGACATCTGGAACGGAGATAATTATTTTAATATATGGATCTGTTTATTAGGCGATAACCTATTGGGCTATAGCACTTTTCCGGATGACGGGCAGCCTGCCGAACAAGGCGTTGTGATAGATTACCGTTCTCTTCCGGGTGGCGCGTTCAGTAATTACAATGGCGGTAAAACGCTGACCCACGAAACGGGTCATTACTTTAACCTGTTTCACATCTGGGGCGACGATGATGGCGCCTGTACCGGTACCGATTATGTTGATGACACTCCTAACCAGGCCAACGCCACATCAGGTTGTAACAATGGCATAAAAACAGATAATTGCACGACCAGCGGCAATGGCATTCTTTTCCAGGATTACATGGATTATAGTTACGATCCATGTATGTTATTATTTACCACCCTGCAGGCAGACAGGATGGAAACCGCCTTGCTCACTTACCGCGCTTCTCTAACAACTTCAAATGGCTGTACGCCCATCATACCCAAAACACTGGATGCAAAATTAGTAACGATCGATGCGCCGGCACAACGCGTTTGCACCAGTAATTTTACACCAATTGTTACGCTGGGTAACAGGGGTTTACGAACACTCAATTCTATCCTTATCACTGTTTCGATTGACAATAGCAATCCTGTAAAGTACACCTGGAACGGAACACTGAGTCCATTGGCAGCTACGACAGTTAGCTTAAATCCTTTGGCATTAACACAGGGGAGCCATATCTTAAAAATATTTGTTTCTTCGCCCAATGCAGGGACCGATGAAAACAATTCGAATGATACTTTATCTATGGTTATCCAATATTTTGACCCGGTATCCACTATCAGCGAAGGGTTCGAAGAAAGCGTTTTTCCACCGCTGGGTTGGGACATTTTAAACCCGGATCAGTCTGTTACCTGGAAGAAAGTCACAGGCATCGCTAAAACAGGAAATGCCAGCATGATGATCGATAATTTTGATTATTCAAATACAGGGCAAAAAGATTACCTGCGGATGCCGGAACTGAACCTGGTGAATGTAGATTCTGCTTATCTTTCTTTCCAGCTGGCAGCATCTACATATACTGCTACTTCCACAACAGTTAATAACTGGGACACGCTGGAAGTATTGATTAGCAAAGATTGTGGCGCCACTTACACCAGCCTCTATCAAAAATGGGGAGCCAAATTAGTGACCAGCACCACTGAATCTATCAGGGCATTTGAGCCACGCTCTACCGAATGGCGAAAGGATTCCATTAATCTTACTGCCTATATCAATGCGGGTCCGATAATGCTGGCCTTCAGGAATACTACGGAGTACGAAAATAATATTTACCTGGATGATATAAATATTAAAACGCAGGTCATCAATCCAAACTTAAAAGCAACCGGATTTTTAGTAACGCCTAACCCGGCAAGCAGTAGTGTCACCGTCCAGTTTTATCCCAACCCAGCAAATTTGAGGAGTATCCAGTTGTACAATATACTTGGACAAAAACTTGCTGAGACCACGGTTTCTTCCAGCCAGGGCGGTACCGCCTATAATTTCAATATCAGCAGGTATGCAGCCGGGACTTACATCATCAGAGCCGTTTTTTCTGATAAAGTATTGACGAAGAAAATTATTAAGAATTGATGACGACCGTTTTGGCAACGACCGAGCACTTACCACCGGTTCCTGCTAAAAGCAGTACTTTGGTTGTTGGTCAGGAGACACAACAACGGCGTGCTGAATAGATGATAGTATTTTGCCGGTATGTATCGCCTGCCTGATGAGCGACCTATCTGTGGCAGCCGCTGTTGTGTCTGCTGACCAACAGCTGAAGTTTACCTTTAAAAAGTTATTCAAAATGATTTGGTGTCTTCTTTTCATTTTCTGACCAGCCTGCTCTTCACAGACCTCACAGGTTTTAAAAACCTGTGAGGTACTGGATAACAGCGTTTGATTAGTCTGGTTAAGATCGGTTGTTTAAAAACACGCTACTACTCAACATCCCAAAACAACCAGCAACTCCTGCTTTTTTAACCTGCTCACCGGTAGCAAACGATCGTTATCGACTTCTACTTCCCAATTGCATTTTCTTTTAAGCGCCGTTATATCCTGGATATTTACCAGGTAGGATGCATGAATGCGCATGAACAGATCGGCCGGTAGCCTGTTTTCAACGTCCTTTAATGTTTTACAACAGGTGAAGGACCTGCCTTGCCGGGTTATAATATTTGTGTAATTATTAGTCGATTCACAATAAATGATATCGTCGTAAGCGATAAACCTGGTCTCATCAATATCTGTTATGGCGATCTTTTGAAAGTTGCTTCGCTTGCCCGGCGGCACCAACCGCATCGGGCGGTGATCCGCAATCTTCAAGGCGAAATTTTTTGCTTCCTGTTTCATTGGTGATAGTTTAACTATGGATTAATTTTTTTAAATCATTACTGCTGGCTGCCTGTGTCTGCTAATTTCAGGTTGCCATTTATTTGCAATTTCTTGTTCGCCCTCACTGTTAATTTGGCGCCCGGCTTTATAGTCAGCGGCACATTTAGAACACATGCGCCCGTACCGGCAGGATCAATTATAATTTCATTTCCTTCTAATAAAATACCCGGCGGCACCTGCCCATTCAGCCAGTTACCCGGTACATCAAAATTGCCATTGCCTATGAAAGTATAAACAGCCGCCGCGTCATCATTCAAAATAGTGCCTGTTATTACATTGCCTGCACCAGGTGTGTAATCCCCGCCTTCGACCAGGCTGATGCGTATTATTTTATCAGGCTCAAGTAAGCTATTACCTACCGGTTTAATTTTAAGAGTTGCCCTGCTGCTGTTCTTCGGAATAAGGATGGTGCCTTGTGCGCCGTTGAAGTTGTTAACCAGCGCCTGGGTACCGGTGTACTGCACGCTGTAATCATCCGGGTAAGTCGCATTTCCCGAAATGGCGTAATTAACCCTTACATCGTTCGAGGCATTGACCGGCAGGTCAAAAAAGACGTCTATCGTGCCCCCGGCATTTTCCGCCATAACCGGGTTGATGACACCCAGTGTTACCGTACGCGGCCCTGTTGCTATAACCGGATTTCCAATAGTAAACCTGAATGAATCGGCCGTAGATTTTATATTGCCGTATTGATCCGCCATATACTGCACAATAACCCGCACACTATCTCCCGCAAAATTCGATAAGGGCACCGACGGAACGATCACCAGCTGGTTGTCAAAACCACTTACGGTCGCATCGATCAACTGGTTATTTGACAATCTTTTCACCACCACTTTATTGCTCAAATTGAACAGGTCTAATTTTTCATTGTAACTGATGGATACCAGGTCGCCGCTTTCATACCGGTCATCTGTTGGCTGTGGCTTACCAAATTTTACCGGGGCCTGCCGGTCGATGATGCCGGTTACCCGTTCAGAATAGATCGTGCCCTGTGAGCAATCCAATCTTAACCTCAGGTTATACGTGCCGTCATTGAGGCCCGCAATGTTCCAGTTTACCAATGTTCCGTTGATACTATTGTTAAGCTGGGCCGCTGTCCGGGTAAAACCCGTAATCCAATCGCCGGAGCCAACTTTAGCATATTCCAACGATATACCGGTGAGATTAGCGATGGTGTAATTTTTAAACAACACCTGTAAAAGGTTATTGTCGTAACTGTTGAGCACCCAGTTATTTTCCGGGGCAGATAAGGAAATATTGCTGCAACTGCTCGAAAAGAAAGCGGAGATGGAAGCCGTCTTGCTGATTCCGCCATCGCAGTTGTCGGATAGCATAAACTGCAGCCCCTCGTAAGAATAAATATTGGCCGACCCGCGTTTTACTTTTACCACTACCTGTACTTCTCCAGGATAGCCGATCGTATAGGTGATCGGGATGATCGCCGGGCTGCCACCGATCGTTACAATAGCGCCATTCGGATTGCTGCCCTGTATAAACTGGAGTTTGTAGGTACGCGTTTCCTGGCTCTGACTGGTGTTGCTCAGTTTTAATATAAATTCGGCATCTCCATCTGAAGGAATATTTGTTTTCGAAGGCACGGCAACGATCAGTTGCATATCGTCTCTCGGCTGCGACCCCTGCTCTGCCGGGCAACTTGCGGTAGCCGCTACCATTTCAAATACAGGCGTATTATAAACCGGGTCCTTTTTAATATTTACGGAAAAATAATCACCATTGTCATCGTCATCCAACGTGTAACCGGTAGTTGTTTCTTTGATAGTGGTATTGGTGGTACTGTTACCCATTTCCATTTTCATCCCGATCGTTACCCCGCCACTGGCACCACTTCCCGCTATTTCCAGGCCGAGCTCAATGGCTATATCGTTGGTGATCTCCAGGTTAAAATCGATGGTACTTGATTTGGTTGACCGGGTAGTGGTGGTAGAAGATATTGGCCCCGCGCTTCCGTCGAAAGACAAATTCTTATCAAAAATTGCGTTGCGCTTATTGGTTTCATTGTTGGCCAGTACCTGCTCCCATACCCTGATCTGGTTGCGGTAACTATCCGCCTGTGCAGGTGTAACGCCTGGTATCGTAATAAATCCTTTAAGCGTAGGGATAATGGTGTTCCTGATATGGTTCTCTGAATAAATATATTGAGTGGCAAATCCATTATTGGCAATGATCAGTTTTTCAATCACTTCCACAGAACAGGGCGCTGTGTACCGTACTTCATTGGCGATCGTATATAAAAGATTTAGCGCAGCGCCGATGAAAACATCTCCTTTCGCACCCACCACCTGGTCGGTACTCGCAGTGGAAAAATTTTGCGTGGTAGTAGTTGTCAGGATCGTTTCATCATTCGTGTTCTTTCGTGTGCCGATATCGACTGTTCCTTTAACCCACATTGCAGCTAAGAATCGCTAAATTGAGCAATATCCTGCGTTTCATTTTTTTTGGATGGCGGTTTGTGTACTACAAATTTAATTTGCTTAAAGGGTTTTGATTTTTGTTGTTTCAGGGC
>JBDSLD010000278.1:0-6102 GCA_039916545.1 Ferruginibacter sp. | reverse complement strand
CATGATGCAGGCTTACCCAACTGGCGCCGCCGGCGGTGTTTACCAATGCATTTAAAATGGGCCAGTCTGCCACTGCGTCACTGCCATCCAGCATGGCTTCGGTTTCGCGGTTCGGACTTGCCACGGAACCTGTGTCCAAATGATCACGACCAATTACCAGGGGTGCTTTTACTTTTCCGGTACGCACCAATTCATTGAATGCGAGGCCGGCTTTTTCCCTGTCACCCTGCCCTATCCAGCAGATGCGCGCGGGCAACCCCTGGAAGGCAATCTTTTCCTGTGCCAGGTCGAACCAACGTATCAATGATTTATTGTCCGGAAATAAGTTACGCATAACGTCATCGGTTACACGAATATCCCCCGGATCGCCACTGAGCGCGGCCCAGCGAAAAGGGCCTTTTCCTTCGCAAAACAATGGACGGATATATGCCGGCACAAAACCAGGGAAATTAAAGGCTTCTGACAATCCTCTTTCTTTAGCCCTCGCCCGGATGTTGTTGCCATAGTCAAATGTAACAGCGCCCATCTTCTGAAGTTCCAGCATCAACGATACATGCAGCTTCATACTGTCATAGCTCAACTCAATATACTTTGCAGGGTCCTGCCGGCGCAAAACATTTGCCTGTGCATTGCTGAGCGTATCCGGTATGTAGCCAATCAACGGATCGTGCGCAGAGGTTTGATCCGTCAGGGTATCAGGCACGATCTTCCTTTCGATCAGCCTTTGTAATAAACAGACAGCGTTGCAAAGTACACCGATACTTCTTGCGTTACCCGCTTCTTTATATTTTAATGCCGCGTCAATGGCCGCATCGATATCCTTATATTTTTCATCCAGGTATCCTGTGTCGATCCTTTTATCGATCCGCCATTCCTCCACTTCTGCGATCAGCGCCACACCTTCGTTCATGGTAATGGCCAGCGGTTGTGCGCCACCCATTCCGCCAAGACCTGCAGACACATTCAGCGTGCCCTTCAGCGAGCCACCAAAATCTTTATTCGCGGCGGCAGAATAAGTTTCATAAGTACCCTGTACAATTCCCTGCGAACCAATATATATCCAGCTGCCCGCTGTCATTTGTCCGTACATCATAAGGCCCTTTTTTTCCAGCTCGTCAAAATGTTCCCAGGTTGCCCATTTAGGCACTAATTGCGAATTGCTGATCAGGATTCTTGGGGCATCACTGTGCGTTTTTAACATAGCGACCGGCTTGCCACTTTGTACCAGTAAGGTCTCGTCATCCTCCAGTTCTTTTAATGCTTTTATGATAAGGTCAAGACTTTCAAAATTGCGCGCCGCTTTTCCCCTTCCTCCATAAACTATCAGGTCGTCCGGACGCTCAGCTACTTCGGGATTGAGGTTGTTTAACAACATCCTTAACGCGGCTTCCTGTATCCAGCCTTTGCAGGAAAGCTGCGTACCTGTTGGCGTGGCATATTTTATCGGGTCGTACATCCTGGCTATTTTACTGTGATTATTATTGTCTGAGCCGTAATTTATATAAGATTGGTATGATGATTATCTACCTGGTTTTCCAGGTAAAAATCATAGTCCGAATGAAGCCGGCTCAATACTGATAAATTCAATCGCCTTGACCATATCATCATGCAACACCCTGTCCGCATCGTTAAAACTTATTTCCTTCCTGAAGGCTGTCACAATTACTTCAATTTGCGGTGAACTCCTTAGCGGGCGACGGAATTCGAGTGCCTGGACTGCTGTTAATAATTCTATCGCCAATACTCTTTCCACATTGTCAATCACCCGCTTGCATTTGGTAGCCGCATTGGCGCCCATGCTGACATGGTCTTCCTGGTTATTGCTGGAAGAGATAGAATCCACACTGGCTGGCGTACACAACTGTTTATTCTCGCTCACAATACCCGCGGAAGTATATTGTGGTATCATAAAACCAGAGTGAAGACCGGGTTGTTTTACCAGGAACATCGGCAGGTTATGTTGCCCACTCAGTAACTGGTAGGTCCTTCTCTCAGAAATATTAGCCAATTCACTCATCGCAATGGCAAAAAAATCAAGCACTAACGCCAACGGCTGTCCGTGAAAATTTCCTCCGCTTAAAACCAGGTCGTCCTCCGGAAATATATTTGGATTGTCAGTTACTGAATTGATCTCTTTTAGGAAAACGCTTAACACATAATCAAATGTATCTTTTGTAGCGCCATGCACCTGTGGTATACAACGGAATGAATAAGGATCCTGTATCTGTTCTTTTTCCTGGGTGGTTATTTCGCTGCCTTTTAACAGCTCCCTTAACCTTGCAGCGGTATCAACCTGGCCTTTGTGCGCCCGGATAGAATGTATCTTTTCATGAAAGGGCTCCGCAATACAATCGAAGGCATCGAATGAGATGGCGGATATGATGTCTGCCCATTTTAATAACCTGTCTGCCCTGATCAGGTTATGCAATCCGTAGGCGCTCATAAATTGTGTGCCGTTGATCAGGGCGAGCCCTTCCTTACTTTGAAGATGTATTGGCTCCCAGTCAAATTTCTGCATTGCTTCCAGGGCGGGCATTTTTTTTCCTTCATGATAAACTTCACCCAAACCGATGAGGGGCAAACTTAAATGACTCAGGGGAGCCAAATCGCCGGAAGCACCAAGAGACCCCTGTGTAAAGATCACCGGCAATACATCGTTGTTGTACATATCGGTCAACCGCTTTACCGTATCTATCTGCACACCGGAATTGCCATAGCTCAACGATTTTATTTTGAGCATCAGCATTAGTTTTACAATATCCTTCGGCACTTCTTCCCCGAGCCCGCAGGCGTGTGATTTTAATAAGTTGCTTTGCAATTCTTCCAGCTGCGCTGAGTCGATCTTTACATTTTGCAGATAGCCAAAGCCTGTGTTGATGCCATAAAAAATTTCTTCCCCGCTATTTAATTTATTATCCAGGTAAGTCCGGCAGGACGTGATCCGGAAATGGGCGTCAAAAGTGATGGAAAGCAATTGTCCAAAATCCAGCAGGTTTTTCACCTGTTGAAAATTGGTAGGACTTTTATCTAAAGGCAAATAATTATAACTCATGAGTACAGGCAAGAATTGAAGAATCGTGAAAAATATAAGTTGTCAAAAGTAACAAAAACTTTTTTCTCTAAATTTAAAGAAACGCTGGCTTTTAACCTGGCGCAAGGTATTAAGGATAAAGTACGATCCATAAAAATCTGCTGCACAAAAAAGATACCTCTTTATATCAAAGACACAGGCCGCAGCCTATTGGATTTATGCTTGAATTTATTATCAAATTAGATAGTCATCAAAAGTAGGTTCCGGCGGGGTTTTCACTGGCTTAAGGCAGTGAGGACAAAAGTACGATCCGTGAAACCCTGCTGTAGAAAAGAAATACCCTATATCATAAATTCTGACTGGCAGGTACGAATGCAGAGAGATAAAAGGGTGATGGCTCTTTTATGCAGCAGGGTTTCACGGACCCTGTTTTATTACGCGCCACCATGTACTGTTAAAACCCCGCTGGGACGTACTTGTGATCGATTAGCCGAAGAATGAAATAGTTGAGCATCCTGCTTTGTAGCAATATTCAAAAGTAATAGCTCTTATGTATAAAGATGCCAGGTAACCAAAGAAAATTTCCGGTCACTTATTTTTTCCGGCAACTGCATTTATTTTAAAACACCTTAGCCGGTCATTGTTTACAGCGGCCAATATCAATCGTTCTTTGTTTTTACCTGTTAATGTAACTAAGTTCTTTGTATCGCCATCCACGATAAAACCACTTTGTACAGGTGTTAGACTGGTAAAACCGCCCTTGCCATTGTTGGTTAAAATCTGCCCGTAGGAAGCATCGTACCGGCCTGTTCCCACTTCGGCCTGGTATTCGTTTCCTCCAAGCACCAGGTCGGTATATCCATCCTTGTCAATGTCTGTTGCCAGTATTGAGTTGATTGGTGCGAATTGGGCGGATAGCGGTAACAGGTGGGCTATAAAATGACCGTTCCCTGTATTTTCTATCCAGGTGCTTGCCATCGTCTCGCAGGTGAAGTCAAGCATATTTTTCAGCCCGTTCCCTTCCATCAGTTCTTTCATTGTGATACTTGCAAAGTCTTTATTTAACGGGTACCTTTTTTTTACTGCAAGGACCTCATCCGCAAATTGGCTCCGGTCCAGTCCTGGAAATAAGTCGTATGCGCCTTCCTTATTTTTTATATAATAAGCTGGGATGAGATCCATTAAGCCATTTCCATCAATGTCTCCGGCATATAATGAATATGGACGGCCTGGTGATACGTGAAATTTATTGTTAAGTCCCAGGTTGCCTGCAACAAAATCCATATCGCCATCTTTGTCGATATCAACAGCAGTTAGTGAGCGCCACAATCCATTCATATTCTTTAATCCCGTAACTGCTGTTACTTCATTCAGTTTGCCATTTGTATTTTTAAAAAAACGTACTGGCATCCATTCGCCACAAATTACCAGGTCGATACTTTTGTCATTGTCGAAATCGGTCCAGATTGCCCCGGTAACAAGGCCCGGCTTCTCCAGTGCGGTACAAACATCTTTAGTAACATCGGTAAATTTGCCTTTATTATTTTGCAGAATATAACTGCGGGGCGATAGCGGATACCTGTTGGCCAGGATGCGGCCACCGATAAAAATATCCTCATCCCCGTCATTGTCATAATCACCGACTGTAACGGCCTGGGAGATGGTTGTGATACCCGGAGAAAAAGCGGCACTGTCCCAGGCAAAATTTCCGTTGCCATCATTTTTATATAAACGTGGAACATTTAGCGTGGTGCTGTTTCCAAACTCGGTGCTTCCTTCCATAACCAGCAGGTCGATGTCTTTATCTCCATCCGCATCAAAAAAGACAGCCCCCGCATCTTCCCCCTGTTTGTCTTTTTGTTCAGGTTTTGCTGATTGAAATGAACCGTCCTTATTCTGAATAAATATCACACCGGACTGGTAAGAGCCGCCACCTACAAAAAAATCCGCCAGGCCATCCTTATTTACATCCCCAGTTATAAGCGGCGGCCCAGGTTGAGAATATTTTTGAGGTAACATTTTTTGATCACCAAAATCAAAAAACGAAACTTCTTCGTGCCTGAATGTAAGGTTTAACTCACCTGCCACATCGGTCATCAAAGCGGCCTGGTGGCTTTCCCGGTAAAGTTCTGTTTCGGCGGCATCCGGATAATTGATCGTTGTATTTTGATTGATGCCGACTTGCTTTATCCACTGCACCTTATCGTCCGGCCAAATAATTTTTATAGAATCTATTTTCAAAACATTTCCCAGGCCAAAATGAAGCCTGTCGATTACCGATGACAGGTAACCCTTTGTCGCATTCTGTTCCAGGAATTGTGTCCTTCCTCCAGCGTACAAATAGACTTTGGCGCCGATGCCGGATATATTTTGTTCGCTTCCTTTTAACTTAACAGATAGAAAATTATGCACGCTGTCTTTAACAGTGTTTCTCAATTCGTTTTTCCAGATAAATGCTTCCTGGTTCATGTTACTCATTACCACATCAAGGTCGCCGTCATTATCAAGGTCGGCATACGCAGCTCCCTGGGAAACAGAAGGAATGGCCATACCAGCCGATGCCGTTGCATCGGTAAAATTAAGGCCGCCGTTATTGTGATAATAATAGTTGCTGATTTTGATATTGCCATAATTGTCCAGGTCTTTTAATGAAGCGAGATTTCCTGGCGATCCTTTTTCAATTTCAGCCAATCCTCCTTCATCCTGTTCGTTCCGGTGCGAAAGAAAATCATTATTGATCAGGTCTTTTGATATGCCGTTTGTAAACTGCATATCCTTCCAGCCATCATTGTCAAAATCAGCCATCAATACGCTCCAACTCCAGTCTGTTTCTGAAATGCCTGAAAGCTGGCCGATCTCGCTAAAGAATGGTTCGGTAATGCTATCGGAGATCCTATTGCCATTATTAAGTTGCAACATGTTCCTGCTCAATTGTGGCTGGTCGTTGGAAATTTTTTGCCCCCTGTCGTAGAGCTCAGGGTTCAGACCAGTGTACATCAACTTCTTACGGTCGTTTGTTTCCGGCTGCATATCAGCTACGGCTATATCCGGCAACTGGTCGTTGTTCATAT
>JBDSLD010000277.1:0-6516 GCA_039916545.1 Ferruginibacter sp. | reverse complement strand
ATGCTATCCTTTATCATGATAAGTTCCATGATGACCACACAACTGGTTGCGCAAAAACTGGTCAGTATTACGGTCGGCACAAAAGACCAGGCAATGGTATTGCAGACAGATAAAGAAAACCGGCTGGGTATTGCGTACACCGGCAATAGCTTATTGAATGCTGCTGAATATTCCAATGTGTACCGGCAGCAAAGTATCCCGGATGCCAACGGCGCCATCGCTAATAATGCTTATACACCATCCGGCACTTTCAACCTGCTGGAGCCAGCGCTTCAAGTAACACATGGCGATGGCAATAATTCGCTGGAATTAAAATACATCAGCCATGCCGTAAAAAAAATTGATGAGAATGTTAGTCTAACCAGTGTGGTATTAAAAGATCCGGCCTACCCGTTTACCGTCACACTTTTTTATAAAACTTACTTTAAAGAAAATGTGGTAGAGCAATGGAGCTTACTGGAAAACGCAGAAACAAAACCGGTGATCCTGAAAAAATATGCTTCCGCCAACTTGTTTTTCAACAACCGGAAATTCTTTTTAACACACTACCACGGCGGCTGGTCACAGGAGATGAAACCTGAAGAAACCGAACTCGGCGCAGGCATTACCACGCTGGACAGTAAACTGGGAACGCGGGCAAACTTGTTTCAGCCACCTTCGTTTTTACTTTCTTTCGACAAACCTGCAACAGAAACAGAAGGAACAGTTTTATTGGGAACATTAGGCTGGACAGGCAATTTTGAGATCAATTTTGAAAAAGATAATTCAGAACATTTGAGAATGATTGCAGGTATCAATCATTTTGCTTCAGAATATCAATTGCTACCTGGAAAAAGTTTTCAAACGCCCTCATTTATTTATACCATTTCAAGCAAAGGCAAGGGAGATGCCAGTCGCAACCTGCACACCTGGGCGCGTAAGTACCGGCTGGTGGACGGAGCCGGATCAAGGCTTACTTTATTAAACAATTGGGAAGCCACTTACTTTGATTTTAATGAAGAGAAGCTGGTGAAATTATTTACCGGCGCTAAAGAATTGGGTGTCGATCTGTTTTTGCTGGATGATGGCTGGTTTGGCAATAAATACCCGAGGAACGATGACCATGCGGGGCTGGGAGACTGGAAAGAAAACGCGAAAAAACTACCGCAGGGCATTGGTTACCTCGTAAAAAAAGCTACAGAGGCCGGCGTAAAATTTGGTATTTGGGTAGAGCCGGAAATGGTGAACCCTAAAAGTGAATTATACGAAAAACACAAGGATTGGGTATTGAGAGAGCGGGAAAGACCGGAGATGTATTTTCGTAACCAGCTGGTGCTTGACCTGGCAAACCCGGAAGTACAGCAATTTGTTTTTGGCATCATCGATTCCCTGCTCATCAAAAATCCTTCACTGGCTTTCCTTAAATGGGATTGTAATGCGGTAGTTTACAATGCCCATTCCAGCTACCTTGAGAATAACCATTTGCCACAGGGCCACTTATATGTTGATTATGTAAATGGGTTATACAGTGTATTAAAAAAGCTTCGTGCAAAATATCCAACCCTGCCCATGATGTTGTGTAGTGGTGGTGGTGGCAGAGTCGATTATGAAGCCTTAAAATATTTTACCGAATATTGGCCCAGCGACAATACGGACCCGATGGAGCGTATTTTTATCCAGTGGGAAAATTCTTATTTTTTCCCGGCGATTGCATCTTGCAACCATGTCACAGAGGCAAGTAAAGATCCGCTTAAATTCAAGACGGACGTGGCTATGATGGGGAAGCTAGGTTTTGATATCGTAGTAAGTCAGCTCAGCGAAAAGGACCGGTTATTTGCTAAACAAGCGGTAATTACCTATAAATCGATCAGCGACCTGGTATGGCACGGCGACCTTTACAGGCTGGTTGATCCGCATGAAAATAATATCGCTTCGCTGATGTTCCAAAATGAAAGCAGGGGCCGGGCCGTAATATTTACATACCTCACTTCCAGGCGCTACGCCAGCGCTACAACCATTGACCCTATTAAATTAATGGGCCTGGATCCCAAACAAATGTACACCGTCAAAGAGATCAATCTTTACCCGGGAGTGGTTTCATCCATTGACGGCACGGTTACTTATTCGGGAGATTATTTAATGTCGGTGGGTATAAATCCACTGATCGACAAGGACAGGAGCAGCGTTATCCTGGAAGTAACGGCACAAAAATAAACAGGCGATGCGCCGCAGATAATTTAATGTATATGGTGCATTCGCCTAAAAAGTCACCAAGAGTTCCTGTCAGAATAGTTCATCCATAAGTGTCCGAACCCTCAGATTTAGTAACACACCCGGATTTTTTTATAGGCGCAGGGCTCCAGCCCTGTGTCTTCTTCGTTACTAAAATTCTTTGCTAACCTTCTAAATAACAATACCCAATACCCTTTGATCTAAAATAGTCTAAAGCAGTCTGTAACTACCGCAGGGCATAATTAATAATTAAAGCATTATAATTAATCGTGTCTAAGTAACAAAGAAGACACAGGGCTGGAGCACTGCGCCTGTAAAATTACCGTAAAAGTCAAATACTATGGGTTGAAAACCCATAGGTTGAAGAAGGACTGAAAGTCTATATGGCGGCTTCACCAGTCTTTCTATTTTTTTTCTACAAGATTAATAAACGTTTGTAGAAGCTAAAGCCTTGGTTTAGTAACAAACCCGGATTTTTTATAGGCGCAGGGCTCCAGCCCTGTGTCTTCTTCGTTACTAAAGTTCTTGCTAACCTTCTAAATACAATATCCAATACCCTTTGATCTAAAACAGGCTAGAGCATTCCGCAACTAACGCAGGGCATAATTAATAATTAAATCATTATAATTAATCGTGTCTCAGTAACAAAGAAGACACAGGGCCGGAGCCCTGCGCCTGTAAAATTACCGTAAAAGTCAAGTTTCTAACACTCGTGCACTATCCCACAACACTATAATTTATTATCGATAATTTCTGATTAAAATACGGGCAGCCATTTAAAGAATGGTTAACAAATTGTAATTTAATATACCAGTATATACCTGTTTATGTTTTTAAAAACAAAATAAGTATCTTTATAATTGTAAAGAACTTTTTGATGAATAAAACCATTACGGACCTTATACAGATTGATAACTCACTGGTGACACCCGTCTACAAACAAATTGTTCAATCCATCCGCCGCAATATTGAAAATGGCATCTTAGGAAAAGGCGATGTATTGCCTTCTGTCAATAAGATCGCAGAAAAATTTTCACTGGCCCGGGGTTCTGTTTTTACCGCGTACAATGATTTGCGTGCCTCCGGCATCATCGATTCTATCCCTGGCAAAGGATATTTTATTTCAAGTACCGAAACAAAACAACAGAAAAGAATTTTTTTATTGCTCAATACCTTTTCTCCGTACCGGGAAATTTTATTCAATGCACTGCTGCACAGTCTACCTGAAAGTTGTACACTGGATGTATATTTTCACCAGCATGATATGAAGTTGTTTGAGAACCTGGTACGCAATGAGGCCGGCCATTACAATGTTTTTATTATCGTGCCGGAAGTCAATAACAATACGTTAAATATTCTGTCATTACTTGATCCTAAAAAGACCTTCCTGCTGGATACTGGTTACAAAGAATTTAAAAATAATTATCCCGGTGTGTACCAGCACGCTGAAAAAGATATTTACTCCTTGCTCATCACGCACCACCAGCTGGTATCGAAGTACAAGCGCCTGTACTTTGTGACGGCCGATGAAAATAGCACCAAAAATATTATTGCAGGGTTCAATAAATTTTGCAAAAAAACAGCCTTGACAACAGGTATTAAAAAAAATATTGAGGCAGGTGAAATAAAAAAGGGAGATGGATATATTATTTTCGACGACAAAAATTTAATTGAGATTGTTAAAATTGCAAAAGAAAAACAATGGCAGTTAGGACAGGATCTCGGTGTGATATCTTATCATGAGTCTGCTTTAAAAAGTATCATTGGCGAAGGCATTACCACTATTACCACTGATTTAGAAGCAATGGGCAAAACGATGGCGTCCCTCATTCAGAATGGGAAACCGACGGTTGTTGAAAACCCTTTTGTGATGACGGACAGAAAATCTTTTTAAGGTTCATTATATTTAACTGAAACTATTAACTGATTATAACTAATAACTTACTATGGCTTCATCCAGAAGAAAATTTCTAAAATACGCAGCGGTAGGGTCCGCTGCATCGCTTGGCAGTAACAGCCTGTTAGCTGCGTTCGGCAAGGAACGAATACCTGTAAAAGACAATGCAGTAGTGGTATCCACCTGGGATTTTGGCAAAACTGCGAACGTTGGAGCCTGGGAAGTGCTGGGTAAAGGCGGCCGGGCATTAGATGCCGTGGAGGCGGGCGTAAGAATACCCGAAGCCGATCCAACCAACCAGACAATTGGTTATGGCGGGTTGCCTGACAGGGACGGAAGAGTTACGCTGGATGCCTGCATCATGGATGAGAAATACAATTGCGGATCCGTAATGTGCCTTGAACATATAATACACCCTATATCTGTCGCAAGATTGGTAATGGAGAAAACACCACACATTATTTTGAGCGGCGATGGTGCGTTGCAGTTTGCCCTTGCTAATGGTTTTAAAAAGGAAAACCTGTTAACACCCGAAAGTGAAAAAGCCTGGAAAGAGTGGATGAAAACCTCCAATTACAGTCCGCAGATGAACATCGAAAACAAATTATTTGACAAAGGCAAGGACCCGATGCCGGGAGGCCCAAGCAACCACGATACCATCGGTATGATGGCAATGGATGCCAGTGGCAATCTCAGCGGAGCGTGCACAACCAGCGGACTGGCTTACAAAATGCATGGCCGTGTCGGCGATTCACCAGTGATCGGTGCAGGCCTGTATGTTGACAATGAAGTAGGTGCAGCAACGGCTTCAGGTGTTGGGGAGGAAGTGATCCGGATCGTAGGCTCGCACCTGGTAGTAGAATTAATGCGTCATGGAATGAGCCCTGAAATGGCTTGCAAAGAAGCCGTGGGCCGTATTGTCCTTCGCAGTCCCGAAAGATCGAAGACCATCCAGGTAGGCTTTGTAGCCTTAAATAAAAAAGGCGAATATGGTGGGTATAGTTTGCAACCTGGCTTTTCATTCTCTGTGAAAAGCAATAACGTTGACCAGGTATTCAAAGCGAAGAGCCATTACCAGTAATCAATATCCCGGAACGGCGAATATTAAAAAAAACAATTTATAGAACGATGGTAACAGAAAAAGAATCTATACTCGAGGTGTGCGCCTTCCACATCGATTCCTGCATGATTGCAGAACGCGCAGGCGCGGCGCGTGTAGAATTATGCGACAACCCGATAGAAGGCGGAACGATGCCAAGCTACGGAACCATCAAACAGGCAAGAGAAAAAATATCTATCCTCCTCTACCCCATCCTGCGGCCGAGGTCGGGTAACTATTATTACAGCGACGAAGAATTTGCCATCCTGAAAGACGATATCGCCATTTGCAGAGAACTGGGGTGTGATGGCATTTCCGTTGGTATTCAAACCATCCATTCCAAGATCGATACTGAAAGATTCAAAAGGATCGTAGAATGGGCCGGCCCAATGGGCGTAACCTGTAACCGGGTATTTGATTGTGCCCCGGATCCATTTGAAGCGTTGGAAGATATTATCAATTGCGGTTGTGAACGGGTGCTTACTTCCGGGCAAAAAACTGCAGCTCCGGATGCCGCTGAATTACTTTCCCAGCTTGTACAAAAAGCAGGCGACCGCATCATCATCATGCCGGGTGCGGGAGTAAACGCCTCTAATATTGCTCAGCTTAAATCAGCCTGCGGAGCCAGTGAATTTCATTCCTCTGCAAGAAGGATAGCGCCAAATCCTGTTACATTTATCAATAAGGAAGTAAGCGATTATGGTAACGTTTACATTGCTGATGAAAAAGAAGTGCGGGCGATGGTGGACGCAATAAAATAATAATTTGCTATTGTACAAATGATTAATAGGGCAGGCGCAGGACTCTGTCCTGTGTCTTCTTTGTTACTAATAAAAGTGTCCCTGCACACCCAACAATTCATCTTAGCATACATTTTTGAAATTAATTGCAGTAGTAACAAAGAAGACACATGGCCGCAGCAGTGCGCCTGAAAAAAAATCAGTCAGCGTGAGTTAAGACAAGCGCAGGACTTATTCTGTGGCTGCTCTCTTCAGCCAGACGCAGGACTTTATTCTTTGTCTGTTCTCTTCACCCAGGCGCAGGACTCCGTCCTGTGTCTTCCTCGTTACTAATAAAGGCTTCCTTAAACACCCAATAATTCTTATTTTAAAATTAATAGATTAGTAACAAAGAAGACACAGGGCCGCAGCCCTGCGCCTGGGAGAACTCAGTCAGCGTGAGTTAACCCACATTGCAGCTAAGAATCGCTAAATTGAGCAATATCCTGCGTTTCATTTTTTTTGGATGGCGGTTTGTGTACTACAAATTTAATTTGCTTAAAGGGTTTTGATTTTTGTTGTTTCAGGGC
>JBDSLD010000276.1:0-18945 GCA_039916545.1 Ferruginibacter sp. | reverse complement strand
AATAAGGCTTTAAAACTTCAACAAAAGCCTTATGAGCAGGATGCACAAGGTATTCGTCCCGGTCTTTTTCACTGGCAAAAGTTACAAAGAAGCAATGTGTTAATCCATCGTTTAATTTTTCCGGGCTGTTATTGATTCCCCATTCAAAATCTTTTATTAAATTGATTTTTCCGGGTAACACCAGGAACGCATCTTCCACCGTTTTAATATTGGCAGGTGTTGCGGCGTCTTTGAATTTAAAAAGCACAACATGTCTTAAAGCTTTATCAGCAGATGTTTGTGCAGAAACTGCATTAGCGGTCACAACCGCAAGCATACAAAGGATCATCATTTTTCTCATATAGTTATTTTGATAAAGTTAGCGGATTTGTTCGAAAAGAAGTCAGGGGTGGAAAGCTTAAGGAGGCAATATTTTTTGAACCCCCAAATCTTCCGGCGGGATTCATTGTGTCAACACTGAAGCCTGAAAACCGCCAATCCTGGAATGTGCCGCGCGAAAGAATGCAAGTTTTTAAAGTGCCCAAATTGTATAGTTTTGATCGCAACAGATCTCTCAAAATGCAAGTTGTGTTAGATTGCTCCGGCATGAAATAGCATTACGACATGTATATTTGATTATAAATAAGTTCAAATGCCAGGCATTGTCCATTTTGAAACCTTTTTAATAACCGGGATACTTTTAAATCTTACCCCTGGTAACGATACGCTGTTTATTTTAAGCAGGAGTATTGCGCAGGGTAAAAAGGCTGGGATCATGTCGGTATTGGGGATAAGCACCGGGTCGCTCATTCATACATCACTGGCTGCTTTTGGCTTATCGGTAATTATCGCCCGATCAATATTACTTTTTAATATTGTCAAATACGCAGGGGCGGCATACCTGGTGTACATGGGGATCAAAATGATAATTGATAGGTCAGGATTAAATTTCGATGTGCATGTTGGCCTCACTGAAACCAACTATAGAAAAATATACCGCGATGCAGTCTTTACAAATGTATTGAACCCAAAGGTGGCCATGTTCTTTATTGCCTTTCTCCCACAATTTATCGATCCCAGTTATCAGCACAGCGTTTTACCCTTCCTGGCGCTTGGAATAACATTCACAATTACCGGTGCCGCCTGGTGCGCCATACTGGCGATTTTTTCCGCATCAATATTTTCGGTCCTGAGAAAAAAACGTGCATTCTCTTCTTACTTAAATAAAACCTGTGGCGCGGTGCTGATAGCGCTCGGCATAAAAGTAGCCCTGACCGACAGGCATTAATCGTAGGTAATATCCAGGTATTATCATCTCCAACTATATAAATATTGGTGGCCAATCTACGTGCGCCATGTCAGTCAAAGTTTGAGTATGGCATACTAATGGCAACCAAAGTATATCGATCAGCGTTTGGATTTTAAATCATATTATTTCATGAAAAAAATATTACCTCTTTTTATTGTTGTGTTGACAGCCATCCAGGCTTATCCTCAATCTAACTTTGCAATACCTGCTAATGCCACCAAGGATTTTTATGAGCTGGTGAATATTTCACCCGGCATTATCTACGCGGATACGGGTAGATCAGCTGTTGTTAAAAGTGATGTAACTATTGCGCAAGACGAAGTGAAAAGAAATGGCGCCGATACAGTGCTTGCTGGAAATTACGCGTTGGTTGCGGGTGGTAGTAAGGGCATAGGTTACGCGATCGCCGAAGCTTTGGCAAGGCGCGGATATAATTTAATTTTAATAGCCAGGCATGCGGATAGTTTAAATAGCGCTAAGGTTAAAATAGAATCTACTTACCAGGTTCACGTAGAAATTTTGGTGCATGACCTTGCAAAAGAAGAGTCGGCCGAAGCGATTGCAAAATGGTGCAAGGCCAAAAATATTCATTTAAAAATGCTGTGTAATGTTGCCGGCCTGGGCGGTACCAATGACTACCTTTCGCTTCCACTCGACAGTCTACGATACATGGTGCGATTAAATATAGAATCGGTCATGTCGCTTACACTTACCCTGTTGCCCTTACTGGAAAAAAATACCCCGGCTTATATTTTGAACGTAGCAAGCATGGCCGGGTTTGCCCCCATACCCGAAAAAAATCTTTACTCAGCTACAAAATCGGCGGTGCTTTTTTTTAGTTATTCGCTGCGCTACCAACTCAGGAAAAAAAATATAAGCGTAAGTTGTCTTAATCCCGGACCGGTATTTACAAAACCATCGATTAAGGAAGATACCAAAAAAAAGCTCGGATGGATCGGTATGCGGATGGCGGTATCACCGGAAAGGGTAGGCGAGATAGCGGTGCGTGAAACACTGAATAAGAAGCTGATCATTGTGCCCGGCTCAATTTCCAAGATCGCAGCAGCAGTTATCCGCATCCTTCCGCGACGCCTGGTAGTAGCGTTTTATGGCCGGGCGGGAGATAAGTAAGCAGGGGTGTGTGGTAGATGAAGCCTACGCTGTGAGTTTCCCGGTGAGTCAACCTTTGGATGTGTCGTTTCAATACAAATACCTGCCATCTACAGATGTTTTTCTATTCCGGTATGGGTTTTTCCATTTGAGAAGTTATACATATATATGCATTGAAATAACCTACGCTGCTGCCTTAAGCCCTGAAGGGCGATATACTTAGTATTTGCAAGAAAACGCTGAAAACTTTTACAGACAATGAATTGTGAGATTATTCTTGTTGAATATTATTAATCTTAAACTAAAGAAATGGCCTAAAATAAAATATTGCTGATCTGTTTATTAAAAGGCATTTAAGTGTGGCCACTATTTGATCTTCACATCAGTAACCGGGTTAGCTGCCTTTCGTTGGTTCGGTTCCGATAAAATCGGAATTGAAAAAATGCGCAGCCTGTTTTTTCAAAGAAGCAAAAACAGCAGCGTTCCGGTTACGCAGCCTACTGGCTGTGGAGGCAAAAGTAGAGAGTTGACAGGTAGTTGGTGAAGTAAAGATTCGGATTAAAAAATATTCTAAAACCCTTACCAGTTAATAATAATAGCGTTTTTTGCAGACACTATTTAAGCAGAGGATGAAGCCCTGTGACAATTGTGAAGAATACCCAGGGGCCTGGCAGGGCATAACAATAATACCGTGTATTATGTTACTATAGTTACATCCTTAAGGGCTAATGTTGGGATCAGTTTTTATTACACCACCTTCACCGGGTGCTTGACCTGGAAGAGATCGCCTATCCCTAAGCCCTTATGAATTATTGTAAACTTTGATTACGGGTTCGCGAAGTGCAGCTGCCTCTTTAGTACAGTAAAAATAAATAATTCCGGCAATGGTTTCCGGTGTCACCCAGGCATCAAAATTAGCATTGGGCATGGATAACCGGTTGGGCGGCGTATCTATTGTACTGGGCACGATCACGTTGGTTATTACGTCGGTACCTTTTGCTTCGTCATTCATCAGTTCAGCCAGCCGGAATATGAGTGATTTTGCCAATCCATACGCCACCATGCCTTTGGAATAATTTGAATTGCTGCCGGGCCTTGAACCTACTAAAAATATGCGGCCGTTTTTTTTCCCGATCATATGGGTAAATGCCGGCCCGGCAATATTATAAGCAGTTTCAAAATTCAGTTTATATTGTTTGGTAATATCGCTTGTTCTTGTGTCAGCAATCTTTCCCATCGCGAAGCCACCTACTGTTGCAACTAATACGTCGATGCTTTCATGTTTTACAATCATTGTTTCGAGGAATTTTTGCGATTCTTCTTCATTCATTAGATCAACCGCAACGGCCTCAAAATTTACATCTTCAATACCTGCCTGAGCTTTATGACCAGGATCAATGGTGCCTATTACTTTATAACCTTCACTTAAAAATTTTTTAACCACTGCCTGTCCCATATTGCCGGTTGCACCTGTTACAATTGCTGTCTTCATAGCATGTTATTTATTTTTTTGGAAGCTAATTTAGGGTGAGTTACCTCCAAAGGGTGAGTCATCCCGAAATTAGCCATAGTCATTTATTACCCGACCTTCTCAACAATTTTATTCGTATGCTTATTTTTCAATATTAACTTCTTTGTGCCATAGTGTGTCATTTCCTCTTTAATCAGGTAGTGGTCCGTATCATATTCTATGAGGTGACTGTCTTTGCCAACTCCCTCTTTTCCCCTCCAGATATCAAGTTTTACGGGTTCCCATAATTTGGTTTTGGCAGAAAGATAAGCGGCATCGAGAATTGCGTTTACAACATAACCATCATAAAAAGTTTCATTCGGTTGTGTGCCCGCCTCCATTGCAGTAAACATATCGGTAAACATATGGTTGTAACCAAGGTCGTTCGCCTCATCACCTACAGGAAAAAGCCAACCAGCATTGCTTTCCGATTTTTCGGCTACATAATCAGCAGCTTTGCCGGTAGTGAACATTTCTAAACCTGTTCTTAAGAAATTATTTATCCAGATAGTGCCTTCCGTGCCCATCACTTCGTCCCGCAGATCCATGCCGCCGCGGAATGTCCAGCTTACTTCAAATTGTCCAATCGCTCCATTTTCGTATTTCACCAATCCGATGGCGTGATCTTCCGCGTCGATCGGTTTAACCTGTGTATCCGCCCAGCACATTACTTCTACCGGCCTGATGTCTTTACCTATAAAATTACGGGCTATCTCCACACAATGACAACCAAGGTCGAGAATACATCCGCCGCCGGACTGTTCGATATCCCAAAACCAATCACTGTGCGGACCGGGATGTGTCTCCCTGCTTTTGGCCCATAATATTCTTCCAAGGGCGCCGTTCTTAACAGATTCAATAGATTTTAAAAACTTAGGCGTGTAAACGAGGTCTTCAAGGTAACCATTAAAAATCCCCGCTTCTTCTACTGCCAGCAACATCCGCCTGGCTTCCGCTCCGTTGCGCCCCAATGGCTTGGTGGTCATGACGGCCTTCTTGTGTTTACAACAAAGCAGGACGGCTTCTTCATGTAAATTATTTGGGAGTGCAACACATACTATATCAACGCCGGGGTTAGCAATTGACTCTTCCATCGTAGTAGTCCAATGGTCGCAGTTATAATCCGTTGCAAACTTTTTTGCGCTTTCTTCGCGGCGTGAGTAGATGCTGATAATTTTATCCCTGCTTCTTTGTCCCTGTAAGGATTCGGCATAAAAGCGGCCGATAAATCCCGATCCCAGCATAGCGATCCGTTTCATATAATGTGTTGTTTATATTGGTAATGAACACACAATATATGTAAATAAACAATTATTATGGATGGGATAATTTAGTGGGAGACTTATAAATTGTACCCACCGATTTCAATCAGTAAAAGCCAACGACGGTTGGCGATGGCTTAAAGACTTAAAGCCAATTGCTGCAGTGGCCAGGTGAATTCAACCAATTTCCATGAGCAGAGATTTATTTACAATATAATTTATAACAGTCCAACCGGCAGGCGTTATTTGCCTTTATTAATGATACGCTTCCTGTGTTTGATACCCCATTCCTGCAACTCCTCTATTAATTTTTCAAGTGTTTTTCCATAAGGTGTCATCGAATATTCAACTACTACCGGCACACTGTCATAAACGGTTCTTTTCACCAGTTCATTCATTTCCAATTCCCTTAGTTCCTTTGATAACATTTTATCTGTAATGCCAGGTATCTGCTTTGCGAGCTGGCTAAACCGTTTGTTGCCAAATGATAAGGCAATCATAACAGGGAGTTTCCACTTGCCACTGAGAATATCCAGGGCATCTCTTACCGGTATAATGGCTTTGGTGCAGGACTCATGGTTTCTTTCTGCGGGTGGTATTGTTTTTGTCATTTTAATAAATTTGTGCTATACTTTTGTATAGTGCTATACTTTTGTATAGTGCTATATAAAGTAAAGTAAAGGTACTATATTTGCATTATTAAACAAACAAATTAAAATAAATATTATGGCAAATGCTAAATGGGTACTTGACCCGACACATTCAGAAATAGGATTTAAAGTAAAACACCTGATGATATCGTCAGTAACAGGAACGTTTACAGAATTTAGCGGAACGGTTGAAACGCATGGCGATGACTTTACTACTGCAAAGGCTAGTTTTTCAGCAAACGTTCATTCTATCTCAACAAATAACGGGCAACGGGATGCACATCTTAAAAATGCAGATTTTTTTGATGCCGATACCTATCCCGAGCTTACTTTTGAAAGCACTAGTATTGTTAAGGTGGATGAGGAGAATTATACATTACATGGTAATTTGTCTCTTCACGGTATAACCAAACAAGTTTTATTCGAGGCAGATTTTGGAGGTACGACTGTAGATCCATGGGGAGGTACCAGGGCAGGATTTTCATTAAAAGGTAAAATAAGCCGTTCCGATTTTGGTATCAGCTTCGGCACAGTTTCAGAAACAGGCGGTATTTTGTTAGGTGACGAAGTTAAATTGTCAGCCGAAGTACAATTCGTCAAACAGGCAGCTGAAGTAGCTGAGCCGGTTTTAAGCTAATCAGTATTCAACTTAAAAAAACCAGAGAATAATTTACCCCGGTTGAAGAAAGATCGCGGCACTTAGATGAATAAATGCCGGTTTTGACGACTTCGGCTAAAATTTTTCCGCCGGTTTAAATACGTATTCTATAAACGAGATAATCATATCAAAGCCCACACATTGTGTGGCTTTTTTTTGTCCTGTTACTCACCCCTTCTTACCTGGAAATTATCTTTAATTTTTACAGAAGCGTTATTTACACCTGCTATTTTTTTACAAGAATAAACATCAGTATTATCAATGGTATAAGAATATACCTGGAGCCGGTGCTGATCAAGTAAATATATTTTTTATTGATCAGTCGGAAAAAAATGACCAGTTTTAATAGCCTATAAATCACCACATACGCTCCAAGCAATGCGATAAAGGCCCACCACACGGTATTGATGCTGTAAAATATAAGGAATATAAAACCACAGAGTCCACAAAGGTCTGCCAATGATAAAATTCGGCTCTTTCCTTTTACACCAGCTTCCTGAACGCCGTATTTAGTTGTGAATTCAGTGACGATAATAAACAGGTAAAATAGCAAAGCAGCTTTCGAAAATACAATGCCTAACATATAAATATGATTAAAGTATTGTAATTAATAATGCGACAATCAGGTAAAATTTGAACATAAATATTTTAAATATTTTTAAATTCTCTTTAAAAATTTACTCTTGGCAGTTAAATACTAATTATAAAAATATGACAAGTCCAGCCAATTTTTTGATATTTCCCCAAATAGTACAAAATATTTCACATCTTGATTAAAATTGGTCGTTTAATTAGATTTTTTTTGGCACAATTTTTATATATAACTTATGTTAATAAGTTTTATTTCAAATACTAATAATTTATATTTAAAAATTGTAGTAATTTTATAAAACAAATCCGGGTATTTTTTCCTAAAACCCTATCATCGTTTTTTTCGTATAATATACTTTACGAATAAATATAATTTCCAATTTCTATTACACAGCCAAATTACTTGCTATAATTCCATTAATAAACTAGTGCTAGCTTAAACTACTAACCGACGATTTTATTGTCGGACGGAGTCTTAAATTTTAGTGGATAAAGTTATATCAATTTATAATATAACTATCACCTGATCAATTCAACTTATTCAATAAATTATGCCGTATTCGATCCCATTTTTACAAAGCAAGCGTCTTATCGACTTGTTTTTTATCTATCAGAAATTGATTCCTGTTTTTATCAAAGATCAAAGTGTTCATTTTTATTGATCCAGGCGACCCAGGCAAAGTACCTACAGCCTTTCTATTGCTTCCTATATTTAAATAAACGATCCTTAATTGCTGTAAAACATGATCGGGTAACTATATAATTTTTAATATGCAGATAACCAGGAAAATATCAGAAGAAAGAGAAGTTAATTTAGTTAAAAGACTAATTTTTCTTTACCGTCCCTACTGGCCTCTTTTTGTTTTTCTAACCGTCTTGTTTATCGGGCTGGCCTACCTTTATTTGCGCATTGCAACACCCGTTTATGAAACTACAGCCAGGATACTGGTGAAGGATGAAAAGAAAGGTGTAGAGGAATCTAAAACTGTCGAATCGCTTGATGGTTTTTCCGGTAAAAAAATTATTGAAAACGAAATTGAGGTGATCAAGTCGCCTGCTTTAATGGACGAGGTAGTAGCTAAGTTGCATTTGTATGCCCCCGTCTTCGAGGAAAAATCTTTTAAGAGTGTATCAGCCTACACCACTTCCCCGGTAATTATGGAGATTGAAGACCTGGAGAACATAAAAAAAGTTCCCAGGATTGATTTTGTATTTGATGATAAGAATAAAAAAGTTATCATAGGCAAGAATGAGTACCCGCTGGATGAATTTGTTACGTCTCCTTATGGTAAAATTAAATTTTTAAATAATCCTCATTACCAAAAGGAACGTGTTCCAAATACAAAATATTTTTTTACGCTCCTGCCTTTTATGGCGGTATCCAATGCTTTCAATAGCAGCCTGTCGGTTACAAGTCCAAATAAATTATCAAGTATCATCTATTTAAAATACCAGGATCAAATACCTGAACGCAGTGAAGATATTTTAAATGCTTTGCTGATCTCTTACAACAATGCGACGCTCAGTGATAAAAATATATTGACGACAAATACGCTTGATTTTATTGATGAAAGATTGAAATTATTAAAGAATGACCTTGATTCGACGGAGCGAAAGATCCAGCGTTTTAAATCAAGAAACGATGCGGTTGATATCAGTACACAGGGAAAATTGTTTTTAGAAAATGTGAGTAACAATGACCAGCGACTTGGTGAAATCAATATGCAACTCGCTGTATTGGGCCAGGTGGATAAATATGTTACCAGTAAAAATAGTTCCAGTGGAATTGTGCCGTCCACTTTGGGTGTAAATGATCCCACTTTATCACTTTTAGTAAATAAGCTATACAGTTCGGAATTGGAATACGAGAAAATAAAAAGGACGGCTGGCGAAAATAACCCCGTGGCTGTTACGCTTAATGATCAGATTGAAAAGATTAGGCCCGGTATTCTTGAGAATATACAAAGTCAGCGCAAAAGTCTCGAAGCAAGTAGGCGAAACCTGGCTTCTACAAATAATTCTTTCTCTTCTACCATCCAGGCGATGCCTGAGAAGGAAAGGCAACTGATAGATATCAACAGGGAGCAGGGAACTAAAAACCAGATATATAATTTTTTGTTGCAAAAAAGAGAAGAGACTGCCTTATCGCAGGCATCTACCGTTTCAAATAACAGGCTGGTGGATAAAGCGCGTACCTCCGATAAAGCTGTTAGTCCAAAGGGAAAAGTGATTTACTTGTCTTCTTTATTGCTGGCTCTTTTAAGTGGCATCGGGATAGTAACTGCTAAAGATAAACTCAGGGGTAAGATTATGTTCGTTCATGAAATAGAGGACCTTACGTCTTACCCTGTCATCGGAGAAATTACCGAAGAAAAAAAATCCAAAAACCCGATTGTGATCGGTGAAGGCAAAAGGACTTTAATAGCTGAACAGTTCCGGAAAATAAGGGCTTCCTTAACTTACCTCGGCATTAATTCCGCCAAGAAAAGAATTTTGATTACCTCTTCCATATCAGGAGAAGGAAAGAGTTTCGTTGCGGTTAACCTGGCGCTAAGCCTGGCGATGGCAGGTAAAAAAGTGGCACTACTGGATTTTGATTTAAATAACCCTTCCCTGAATAATAAATTAAGTGTCAGGCAAAATAAAGGGATCACAGAATTTTTAAGGAACGAATGTAGTGCAGGTGAAATCATTATTCCAACTGATCACCACGAAAATTTATTTCTGCTTCCAACGGGAGATCTTCCTTCCAATCCGGCAGAGCTGATCATGAGTGACAGGACCGAACAGTTATTGAATTATCTCGATAATAAATTTGATTGTATCGTCATCGATGTTGCGCCGGTAGGTCCGGTTACAGATGCTTACCTCCTGTCACCTTTTTGCGATGCGACTTTGTATATCATACGGCATAGTTACACGCCTAAACTTTTTATTGAAAGGATTGAGGAAAATAACAAAATTCACAATTTGAAAAATATTGGCATTGTCTTTAACGGAATAGGTACAAGGGGCTTTGGCAAAAATTATGAATATGGTTATGGATACCACACTTCCGGCGGATATGTTTACGAAAGCAAAAAACCAAAATTGTTGCCTCCGGTGATCAAAAAATCATCTGCAGGAGGAACACCTGGTTCAAATAATTAATTTATAGTAAACTTATCAATTAGTACCGGCGTCTTCATTTTTAACGGAACGCTATTATTAATTAAATATTTGCAGCACATTGAAAAGTGTGTATTGACTCGTATTAACAAGTATTTAAAGATCAAATAAAAATTACCAGGCACTTAAACATGTGACCCAGGGCGGCGAAGCCATAAGCTGTAAGTAATAAACATTGTTGAAATCTAAATATTTATAAATCATACTTAAAACAGGCATTTCAAAATAACCAACAATATAGGTTTGCAAATTATCCCGACTGCAACTATAAAGTCAGCAGTATCATACCGATCCGTTTAATGCCCTGATAACTAGCTTTACGCACTAAAAAAAACTCTCCATTTTTAACTTTATTTACCCTCCCATACAATGGGGGTAGGGGGTTTTTTGCAAAAATTTTTGGCTGTTCTCTCAAGTGAAAAAAGAAATTCTGCACAAATAACAATGAATAAAAAAATATTAAAATGGAACTTTATTTTCCAGTACGGATATGTTTTAACCAACATTTTTAACTCCATTATATTACTGCCGCTCTACTTAAAAAATATTGATACATCTACGTTGGGAATATGGCTCGCCACAGGTAATATCCTTTCGTGGATCACACTTACAGATCCCGGAGTTGGCGATGTGCTTCAACAAAAAATTGCGGAACTGTCCGGTAAAAAATTATTTCGGGATATAGAAAAGACCATCGCTTCCGGCTTGATCGCATCGGGAATAATTTTGGTCATTTCTGTTTTATGCGGATTTATTTTCTATTTTTTACTGGGTGTTATTATTAATAAGGATGTTTCTCAATATGCCGGTCTACAGGCTGCCCTGGTTATTTCGATCATCGCTATCGGGATGTCGCTGGTATCTTTTAGCATGTCTGGTATTAACCAGGGTTTATTGAATTCTGCCAATGTGGCGATCGCATCTATATTGGCCAATGTGCTGTTTCTTATTTTTAATATCACATTTTTGTACATGGACCTGGGGATAATGTCCATTGCTTACGCTAATTTATGCAGGGCGCTTTTTATCAATATTTATAATATCGTGTCCATGCGGAAAGTATTGAAAAGAGCGCAGCTTAAACTAGATTTTGACTTACAGCATTTTAAAAAATTCATACGGATATTTTCATTTACATCTGTTTCAAGAATTATCACCGGACTTTCTGCAAGTCTTGATATGATCATACTCGCCCGGTTTATACCACCTGCAATGATCACGATGTACGAAATCAACAAACGGCCCATTAACATGACGAAAGGCCTCGTTGGCCGGCATTCTGTGGCCTTAATGCCACTGATTTCAAATAGTAAGGGAAGAGATGACCACCATGGTATTATTGATTTTATAAATAAACAATTCAGGTTCTATTCATACGCGGCATTGTTCATTTCCTTTATTTTCTGGATCACCTACCGGGACCTTATTTCACTATGGACAGGCAGCGCGCAATATGCAGGTGACACTATTGTGTACCTCCTGATCTTAAATTTTTTCTTTAGCCTGATAGGGTACTTTATGTCAAATATCGGTTATGCGTTGGGTGATATAAAAATGAATAGTCTGATCAACATCGTCAGGGGGGTAGTATTGGCTGCGTTGTTGTTTTTTGTGGCAAATAAATATGGTATCAAGGGCACCCTGATCGTATCGTTAGTTGTAGTACTGCTAAATGATTTTTTTTATTTTACTTATCGCTTGTTTAAACTGGGATTTTTGGAGAAAGCCCTGGTCAAAAATATATTGAACCTCTGGCTATTGATAATTCCGGTCGGACTGCTAATAGGCTGGGGGTGCAAGCAACTGGTCGATCACCTTTTTGCAGTAAATCAATACCTGCCTAAATTATTGGTCAGTGGATCTCTGTTTACCATTTTATTTATGTCGGCCTTAATAATTACCGATGGCGAAATACGCAAACTGCTGAGGTATGTAAAGGGGAAAATCATACTGAGCCCATTATACAAAATGATCAGCATTTGAAATATTCCAATTACTGTATGTTTTTATTTAGATCTAAAAATTTTTAAAATAGTAACCCATGCCTAAGCTGGTTGTAATGATTCGTATAAAAAATTCAAAATTCTTTGTCGAGGAATGGTTGGAAAATATAGAAAAATTAGTCGATGAGATTATAGTGATCGACAATGGTTCGACCGACGGAACACCCGATATCCTGCGCGCGCATCCCAAGGTGGTAAGTATCGAGCGCACCGAAGGATTCAACGAAGGAAGGGATAAGAATCTAATGTATGCCAATGCCCGCAAAAGAAACCCTGATTGGTGCCTTTGGCTCGATGTTGACGAAATATTTGAACCAGAATTTACCCGGGAAGACCTGGACAGGTTGATGAGTTCGCGCTTTATAAATAAATATGGATTCAGGCGTTTTCATTTTATTGACCGCGAATATTTTGCCGGCTCATGGTTCCGTTTAAATTATTCTGCGGGCCACGACCGTGTTTTATGGCGGGAGTCGCCCTCCGGTTATTTTGAAAACCTAATCATTGATTCTCCGAATGTTAAAGGCATCAAAGGCATTCATTGGAACACGAGTTTCCGAATAAAGCACCTGGGGTATATCAATAAAGAACTTGTTGATTACAAGGCGGCGGTCTATCGTTCTATCGTGCCGGAAAAAGAATCAACTTTTAAAAGCATGTATATGGAAAATGAACGAAGAATAAAGTGGTCCGATAAACGGAAAAGTTTCCAGGTAATAAAAATCAACCTGCTCTTAAACCTCCTTAGAATAAAAAGTATTTTGCCCCGGGCTATAAATAAATTGAGCAGGCTTTTTCCAACGAGGCAATTTTCTGCGGATGTACAAAAATCATAATTGGCGACTTTAACTTATAATAATTCCGACACAAAATTTTTTGAAAGCGATTTCTAATATGAATTCAGTCATCAAAATATTCAATTACCAGTTCTATGTAAAAGAATTCGTGGTATTATTTTTTTGCTACCTGTTCATGGACCAGCTTTTTTCATGGATATTTATCCCTGCCTCAGTGTTTATCCGTTCCTATGAAAAAATCAGCAGTTTTCTTATCTATGGCTTTGTTTTGTATTCGATACCAAAACTTAAGGCAGGCGAGCGAATTTATGTGGGCATATTTACTTTTTTAATGATCAGGCTTGTGCTGGAATCTCTTTATAAATTTGATACTTTCTTCCAGCAACTGACCATGTTCTACGTCCTGTTCCCGGTAATTTATACCATCTTCATAAAATACTTATGCCGCAAGTATGACCTTGACCTACTGGAGTTTATTGCCAAATTTTACCTGCTGTCCTACATAGTTTTTATGGTAATTTACGGACGAGGCTTTTCCTTTAATTTACAAGGACTTGACATGGAAGACCTCGGTGTATTTTCCGGAGACGGAAGATTGATACACGCGACATCTGTGTTTATGATGATCATACCTTTATTATGGTACCTGGATCAGTATTTATTTTCCCGGAAGTTCAAATATTTATGGCCTTTTCTATTTTGCCTGGTGGTGATTTTAATACACCAGCACAGGTCAGTCTGGAGCTGCGCGATCTTTTCTCTGTTCATTTATTTGTTCACGACCGGAAGGGTTTACAAAAAGCGCGTGACCACGATCTGGAGTTTGATAACCGGCGCCGTATTAGTGATAATGCTGGCATTCTTTTTTATGGACACTATGTTCCCGGAGTTAACGGAATTTTTTGCAAACAGGTTTGGTGATATCCTGGATCCTTCCAAAAAAGAAAGCACCAGCAGTTTTCGAATTGAGCAACGGGAAGTATATTTTGATTTGTTTTTGCAAAGACCCATATTTGGCTGGACCTTTGAAGGTTTTGAAATGCCGAACCCTTTGGTGGATTGGTGGGAGCCAAAAACAGGGCAACATTTTCACGAAGGTTTTATGGAGGTGCTTTTCTATCTTGGCATCACCGGATTTTTATTAAAGTATTCTTTTTTGTTTTACATGGCCTGGAAGGTGTTCAGTAAAAAACTTAGCAGGGAGACGATCATTATAACTTCCTTTTGTGTATCCGGGCTGGTGTTTTCACTGAACTATGTTCCAATCATAGTTTTCTGGGCGCATGTTGGCCTCGGCCTGTATTACATTGAAAAGGACCATTTGCAATTGGGGAAACTGGTCCGCCGTAAACGTGCATCATACGATTACACAAGTGATATTGTTGACCTTGTTCCCGAAAGACAACATGTTTGAATCTCTTGTCTTTTTTCACCATTTAATTTACTGGTTATTTTAAAATGAAGATATTAATAATTCATTGCGCTTACCAATTCAAGGGTGGTGAGTGTACTGTTGTAGAGGAAGAAATGAAGCTGTTGCAGGCTGCAGGCAATTCGGTAAAACTGTTGAGGTTTTCCAACCAGGGGGGTACCGCCTTTAAGCTTTTGCAACTACCTTTTAATATTACATCATATCGGAAAGCCGGTAAAATACTGCATGAATTTAAACCCGATATCGTCCACCTGCACAATACACATTTTGCTGCTTCTCCATCAGTTATTTATGCTGTAAAAAGTAAGCGTGTACCGTTAGTCGTTACGTTGCATAATTTCAGGCTATTGTGCCCGTCAGCTACACTTTTTTTTGATGGGCATATATTCCTTGATTCACTGCATCAAAATTTTAACTGGAGCGCGATCAGGAAAGGCGTGTATCAAAATTCAAAGCTATTGACCTTTTGGTTATCATTTTCGACCTGGCTGCACCGGCATTTAAAAACCTGGCAGTTACCTGATAAATACATTGTTTTATCAGCGCATGCAAAGTCATTATTTCAAAATTCAACATTGAAATTAAAGATCGATAGGTTGGTCATCAAGCCAAATTTTACTTCACAGCCTGCGCTGCATGCATCATCTCCGCAGGATCACTTTTTATTTATTGGACGGCTTTCAAAAGAGAAGGGCATTGAACTTTTATTGGAGACATTTTCCAAACTGCCTTACACATTAAAGATCGCCGGTGAGGGGCCTTACAAAGATGAGGTGATGAGTTATTGTAAGAGATATTCAAACATCGTGTACACCGGTACATTAAGCAGGGAATCTATAAACATAGAACTACAATCATGTACGGCGCTGGTTTTCCCATCAATCTGGTACGAAGGAATGCCTTTGACAATTATAGAAGCCTTTGCATGTGGTGTGCCGGTAATCGCCTCCAAACTGGGAGCCATGGAAGATATGATAATGCATGAAAATAACGGTTTGCACTTTGATCCGTTAACTGAAAATTCTCTTTCAGTACAGGTAAAGAAGTGGGTTAATCTTGATGACAAAGAGAAAAAAAATTATAGAGAAAATGCACTTAAAACATACAGGCGACATTACACGCCCGAAAGAAATGCGGAACAGCTGTTAGCGATTTATAATTCCGTAGTGCCGGCAAAAAAAGAAGTTGTCGCCGATTATGAGATGTTAACCTTTAAATTTTAATACCCATCATGTCAGGCAAAGTTGCGCTTATATTTATTTTTAATCACCGGTATGATAAAAATATTGAAATATTAGAGAAGATCTATAGAGATCGTTTTTCTCATATCTATCACCTGGTGCCATTTTATGACGGCAATAAGCCCAATGTAATCCCGGTGTACGAGAATTCACAGCATTTCCAGGGATATATCGCGCAGGGATTAAAATCTTACTTTAAAGATGAATATGACCACTATTTTTTCATTGGTGATGACCTTATTTTAAATCCTTTGATCAATGAACGAAATTATAAGACCTTTTTTAAGATTACGGAAACGAGCAGTTTTATCCCCGAAATATTTCATCTCCACAACTTACAAAATAATGATACGCTAAGGTTTTTGCCAGTAAAAAGTATCAGCGGAAGCAAAAAACTGTATTGGTGTAAAATAAAGGAATTCATAGAGAATTATAAACACGAAGTAAGGGGCGTAGAGAACACGAGGGAAATGCCTTCATACGATGAAGCCAAAGAAATAATAAAAAATCATGGCTATGAGACAAGACCATTTTCTTACCAGGATTTATACGGAGATATTTTTCCACTTACTTCGGCGACTGTAAAATACGTAGATAACCTGATGTCATACTTTAAAAAGTTTCAACCTTCTTATCCTGTTGTAGCAGCTTATTCCGATATCGTCATTGTTCCGGGATCTTCAATAAAAAAGTTTTGTCACTATTGCGGTGTTTTCGCTACTAACAAATTATTTGTTGAATTTGCGATTCCCACAGCATTATTGCTTGCCAGCAGTGAAGTGGTGTCGGAGCCAAAAATTGGCAAACGCGGCAAAATATTTTGGCTATACACAAAAGATGAGCTGGCAAAATTTGAAGAAGAAATGAAGCCTTACCAATATAAGTTAAATGAGCTGCTGCAGAAATTTCCTGAAGACAGGCTATATATTCATCCGATCAAATTATCCAAATGGCAAACGAAAACGATTTAAAAAAGACAATTGTAATTACCTCCATATTTCAGCCAACGGAGGCTGTACATGCTTTTTCTAAAATGAATGATTATAACCTTATCGTGGTAGGCGATAAAAAAACGCCGGCTGGCTGGCATACCGATAATGTAGAATATTTATCGGTAGAAAGACAGGGTGACATCGGCAGGCAACTAAATAAAATTTTACCCTATAATCATTATTGCCGGAAAATGATGGGTTACCTCCATGCCATCGCGCAAGGCACTGACCTGATCATCGATACCGATGATGATAATATTCCAAAAGTTAATTGGACATTTCCGGAATTTGAAGGTGACTTTAATTATGTAGCCGGGGATAAAGGCTTTGTAAATATTTACCAGTTGTTTACTGATGCACCCATATGGCCAAGGGGTTTGCCGCTCGATCTCATAAAAACACAATTTGATTTGGGAAAAGATGTGACGAAACAGTTTGCAAAGGTTGGTATCTGGCAGGGCCTTGCTGATGAGGATCCTGATGTGGATGCCATTTACAGGCTGACCAGTGATACTCCCTGTTATTTTAATGAGTATGATCCTGTGGTGTTGGGTAAGGGTACCATTAGCCCTTTTAATACACAAAATACTATTATCAGGAAAGAACTGTTCACGTTAATGTATTTACCAACCTACGTTACATTCCGCTTTACCGATATCCTTCGGGGATTTGTTGCCCAGCCAATCATGTGGTTGTATGACTATCACCTGGGTTTTGTTGATGCAACAGTTGTTCAAAAAAGAAACCCGCATGATTATATGAAAGATTTTATTTCTGAGATACCAATGTACAGGCATTGTATGGAAGTAACAGACATCGTCACTGGCGCTATCAGCAGCAGCCGCGATATCGGGGATAATCTTTTCAATACATACGAGGCGCTTCATAAAAAAAATATTGTTGAGGCGAAAGAGCTGGAAGTGCTAACGGCCTGGTTGGATGATGTATCTGCATTGACCAGCAACTTAAGTAAAGTAGAGATCCCGGTATTATAATTTCTTTTTATTACAACAGCATAACAAGTTGAAATTATAATGCGGATTAACTAATAACCCGATCATGATCTATATCGTAATACCAGTATTTAACAGGCTTCATTTTACAATAAAATGTTTGAATTCCCTGGTTAAACAAAGCTACCAGCGCTTTACCATAATAGTGGTCAATGATGGTTCCACGGATGGTACAACACAATACCTGCAAACGCATTTCAGTGATGTGGTGGTATGCGAAGGTGATGGGAACCTTTGGTGGACGGGCGCTACCAATTTGGGTGTACGAACAGCGCTGCAGCTATCACAGTCCGATAATGATTTTGTAGTAACATTAAATAATGACCTTGAAGTAAAAGAAGATTACCTCCAATGCCTCTTAGATGCCGCTGAAAAAAATCCTTGTTCATTGATAGGGTCAGTTTCTGTCCATATCGACAACCCTGGCAAAGTACATTTCGCAGGAACTAAATGGAATGCAGGAACAGCCAAATACCGGCCTGCCATATCAAAAGATATGTCTTACCAGGTACTGGCAGATTCTTTTGATACTGTCGTTACGGATCTTTTACCGGGTCGGGGTGTTCTTATACCTATCACGCTATTCAGTAAAATTGGCTTGTATGATTTTACCGCTTTTCCTCACTACATGGCTGATGAAGATTTTTCACTCCGGGCAAAAAAGATAAATTATCATTTACTGATTGCAACAAGAGCGGTCGTTTACAATCATGTAAATGAAACAGGCATGAAAAAGCAGGCCCGTGGCTGGAAATATTACAAGGATGTATTTACCTCAATAAAATCGCCGGTCAATTTTCACAACCGGTGGAACTGGGCAAAAAGGCATGCGGGTATTTTTCCACCTTTTTATTTTTTGTTTGACATGACGAGAATTCTTAAAGGCTTATTGTTTAGATCTTAGTATGACTACTGTTAATAAATCACCGGTGTGCCTGTTCGTTTACAAAAGGTTACCAGCCTTTAAAAAATTGATTGCTTCCCTGCAGCAGAATGAATTGGCCTTGTTAACCGATGTCCATATTTTTTCAGATGCGGCTGCCTCAGACCGCGATATGGAAAGTGTAAATGCAGTCAGGAAATATTTGTCAGGTATTTATGGATTTAAGTCGGTATCGGTTTATTTATCCGAAAAAAACAAAGGCCTTGCAAGATCAATAATTGAAGGCGTGGATAAAATTATTCATACTGCTGGTAAAGTAATTGTTTTGGAGGATGACCTGGTAGTTT
>JBDSLD010000275.1:0-7377 GCA_039916545.1 Ferruginibacter sp. | reverse complement strand
GAATATTTTCTAATCCGGATCTTCACTTTACCAACTACCTGTCAACTCTCTACTTTTGCCTCCACAGCCGGTCCGCCAGCTGGCGGATAACCGGAACGCTGCTGTTTTTGCTTCTTTGAAAAAACAGCAGCGCATTTTTTCAATTCCGATTTCATCGGAACCGAACCAACGAAAGGCAGCTAACCCGGTTACTGATATAGAAGATCAAATAGTGGCCACACTTAAATGCCTTTTATTAAACAGCTCAGTAATATTTTATTTTAGGCTATTTCTTCAGTTTCAGATTAATAATATTCAACAGGAAAAATCTCCACAATCCATTGTCTGTAAAGATTTTCAGCGTTTTCTTGCAAACACTAAGTAAACATTAAATAAAACGAGCACTACCGTTTCATTTAATGAATATTTTGCATACATTTAATTTTCACTGGTTACTTAACCTAAAATAAAATATGCTGTTATGAATTCACGTCGTGACTTTTTACAAAAACTTACCGGTTCAGTAATTGCGTTTAATCTTGTGCCTGGCGCCAAAGCCACCGGTATGGAAGAATTTTTTAATCAGCCCTATGATGGACCCGTTTTAAAGGTGGCGATATTGGGTCTGGGAAGTTATGCAACCCGTGTGGCCGAAGCCATGCAGTCATGCAAGATGGCAAAATTAACAGGCGCTATCAGTGGTACCCCTTCCAAACTAACGGACTGGCAAACAAAATTTAATATCCCTGCAGCCAACTGTTACAATTATGAAAATTTCGATAAGGTCAGAGATAATAAGGATATCGATGCCGTTTATGTTATTACACCCAATGGCCTGCACCGGGAGCAAGTGATCCGTGTTGCTAAGGCTGGTAAACATGCAATCTGTGAAAAACCGATGGCGCTGAATGCCAAAGAAGGACAGGAGATGATCGATGCCTGTAAGCAGGCGAATGTAAAATTATTGGTTGGATACCGGATGCACTTTGAGCCCAAGACGCTGGAAATTATCAGGATGAGAAAGGAAGGCGAATTAGGGAAAATTTTATTTTTCCAGGGCCTTTGTGGGTTTAAAATTGGCGACCCTACGCAATGGCGCCTGAAGCGGGAGCTGGCAGGTGGCGGGTCCATGATGGACATCGGTATTTATGCGGTTAATGGTTCGCGGTACATGGTAGGCGAAGAACCGATTTGGGTGACAGCTGAGGAAACAAAAACTGATCATGAAAAATTTAAAGAAGGGGTTGACGAAACTATCCAGTTCCAGCTTGGTTTTCCCAGCGGAGCGGTAGCATCCTGCCTTTCGACTTACAGCATGAATAACCTGGACAGGTTTTTCTTAAATGCTGAAAAAGGATTCGCCGAATTGTTCCCTTCGACAGGTTATGGGCCGATTAAGGGACGTACCAATAAAGGTGAATTGACTCACCCGCATGTTACGCACCAGACCGTTCAGATGGATGAAATGTCGGGTATAATTTTAGGCGGCAAGCAGCCAATTGTGCCAATCGATGGAGAGGAAGCGCTGAAGGATTTAAAAATTATCGATGCTATCTACCTGGCGGTAAAAACGGGTAAAAAGGTCGACCTGAAATTGTAGACCTTGTAAGGAATGTTCAACTTGCGGTTCATTTTTTTTAGTTGGTAATTTGAATAGCTTACCGAATGTTCTTTTTGTCTTTGATCAATTGCCCGATCTCCCATACAAATTGTTTTGTGTAATTGCCTGCAGGATCCAATGTTGGGTCCAGTATAGTGATTTCAATACCAATTCCCAGGTCGCTGTCAAGTAATATGCCGAGTATAGTTTTTAGTTCAGCATAATTCATTCCGCCTTCCGCTCTTGAGTCGACCGCGGGCATTATTTCGTCATCCAGCACATCTACGTCAAGATGGATCCAGAACCCGTCAAGTTTTTTTTCAGTCACCATTTGTAAGAAAGAATGGCAACAATTTTCAATACCTATTGCCCGCAATTTATTAAGGTCAAAATAATTGATCATCGAATTATTCATCACTTCCATATATCGTTCATCAAAATCCCTGTTGCCAACTGACCAGACATTTTCTTCTTTTATGTAAGGGCCGTTATTGAGGATATTGCCTAACTTCTCATGCGCATGGCCAGTAACGATTGCAAGGTCCATACCAGCCGCACCTTTTGAGGCAGACATGGATACCCAGGCAAAATCTGTATGCCCGTCTAAAAAAAATAATGCATAATTACCCAGTTGTTTTAAAGCAAGCGTATTACCGATCAGGATGCTGCAATCGCCTCCGATAGCCACCGCGAAAGTTTTTTCATTAATTACTTTTTTTAAAAGACCGGCTTGCGCGATCGCGTAGTCGGAAATAGCGTCGGCATTCCTTACACCCGATTCTTCATCGATGTGCATGCTATAAGCAGGTGGCGTAAGTGTGTACACATTTGCGGGTTCAAGGATCGTATAAAAATTATGTTTCTTTAACCAGGTGGGAAGTAGTTTTACTCCTGGTTCCTGTCCGGGCGAAGGTTCTGTTAATCCAAGGTTAAAAGGAAATTCGAGGATGGATAAGTTGGGCATGGGCTTATTTGTTTGAGTATCGGTTAATTTGCTGCACGATTTAGCAAAGGGTTTCCAACCTTTGGTAGTCATAATTAATTGAGGGAAGATTCCATCGCCAAGGTTGGCAACCCATAAATGAGATGCAATTTACTTCACACTAACCACTTCAATATCAAAAACCAATATACTGTTCGGAGGAATCTTTGGGCTCCGGGTACGGATAGAATAGGCGAGTGCGGATGGAACAATGAGCCGGATTTTGCCGCCCGCTTTACACATGGGTGCGCCAATCTGCCAACCTTTGATCAGCCTGTTTAAAGGAAATGTTGCAGGCTCTTTGTCTGTCTGGTCAAATAATTCACCATTCAAAATCGTCCCTTTGTAAAATGCGATCACGGTATCGCTTACCATTACATTTCTGCCGGTCCCTTCAGATAAGATCTTATAATAAACACCCTTTATTGAACCGGTTGTATCCAGTTGCCCGGAGGCAATGGCTTTGAGAATAATTTCCTTTTCCCTGGCCGCGGTTGTTAAGCTGTCTGCATTTTTATACAGGTCCGCCACGGGAGTTTTATTAGCCAGTGGCCGGATGTACACAGAATCGTATTTGGCGGCTCCCATTATAAAACCACCATTGCTCAGGAAAAATTTGCCCGTCTCCAGGCCCGCGTCATAATCGATCCGGTCGCCCGCTTTTCCCGTAGCATCATAACTAAATTTTGCTTCTTTTAATTCGTGCCATTGCCTGTCTTCCGTTTGTATCCACTGGTTACCAAATAAGGCCTTCCGGTTTAATTGCCCGTTGGACCCCTCAAAATTCTCTACAAAAGAATAAAGTTTATTTAAGTATTTGCCATCACGCGGTGCTTTGAATGAGGCAATGAGTTTCCATTGTTGCAGTTCCGGTATAAAAAAATAGCCACTGTAATAAGTTTCGTTGCTGTCCGGCAAAGCCGTTACATAAAACCGGTAAGTGCTATCCGTTTTCCAGTTGTAAACCCAATGGCTATGACCGCCGGTGCCTTCATTGCCGAAGCCTTCTGCCACTACTTCTTCGCCCTTTCCCGTTAATTGTACTTTATCGGCCTCCTGTACTTTATTGCGGTCGTCCGGTTCTTTTCCGCTGTCCCATACTGAAAAAATAATACGGCGTTCTGTCGGACTATTTACCTGCATGCCAAAATATCCGCGGCTAAAACCACAAGCCATATAGTACGAATATAACGGGTCCGTATTTTTTGGGATTGTTAGCTCATTATAGAACCCTACAGCTTTCAACGTGTCGCTCAAAGGATATTTTAAATGCACACTCGCTGCGTTCCGCCGGGCTTTTTGATTGGCATGAATAAATGAGGCGATCGTGCCTTTGAAATGAATACTTTCGACGGATGGCAACAGGCCGGCGGATTTGTTTTGCGTTGACAAAATAAATTCATAGAAACCTGGTTTTTCAAAAGAAAGCTGGCCGGCCTTTACAATCAGCAACCTGCCGGGCGGGGATGCAGGAATGAGTTGCTGCTGTTTGTTGCAGATCCATTTTAAAGAGCCACCTGGGTTATTGTTATTCATCACGGTAACGGATACCTGTATTGTTCCTGGTTGCTTTACGTAAAAAAAATAATGCAGGCTTTGATTTGGATCGGACCAGTTTATGGCCCCTTTTTTCTCGTCAAAAATAATCGTGTTCTTATCGTTTTCATCGCCGGCAGGAACTGCGTAGCCTGTGTAGCCCGGAACGGTAAAAACGGGCTGCGCCGGGAGAATATTACAGGAGATGACAAAAGAGAGCAGAAAAAAGTATCTCATAAAAAAGACAATATTAAAAAGTATGGTCTTAGCTGACCTGGTGATGGATAATATTTTGTAATGTAAATATTAATCCGGAAAAGATTACAGAAAATCACCTGTTGCCGACGCTCAATAAATTATCAGTGAGAATTTATTATTGAACGGTCCGTTTAAATTATGCTCCTAATCCACTGATCCAAACAGTCTTTCAACTCCCGCCATCATGAAAAATTATCCCCAGCGTATGCCGTTCTCCATTCTTCACCTCGCTTACCCCATGTTTCATATTTACCCGGTAAAATCCTTTGTTTCCTTTCGCCGGTCTGAAATTGGTAGTAAAGATCAGCATATCGCCTTTTGCCGGTTTGAGTACGATCGCTTTCGATTGCGCCCTTGGTACCTGCTGCGTTAAAACAAATTCACCACCGATAAAATCCTTACCGGGCTCGTTGAGAAACAATACTACCTGTAACGGAAAAAATATCTCTCCGTATAGATCCTGGTGCAACGTGTTGTAGCCGCCCTTGCCATATTTTAGAACCAGGGCGGTGGGTTTTGCCTGTCCATTGGCATGACAAAGGGCCTGCAATTCACGGAACGTATCCGGAAATTTTTTATCGATGTTCAGCATGTTCATCCAGCTGTTTGCAATGGGCGAAAGATGAGGGTAAACATTTTCCCGGATAGATTGAATCAATGCGGGCAAAGGGTAATTAAAATATTTATATTCTCCCAATCCAAAACGATAACGCTCCATGACAATCGTTTTTCTGTAAATAGCAGGACTGTCATATTGCATTACCTGTTCGTTGCATTCACCCGGTGTAAGCAGTGCGGGGACGATCGCGTAGCCGCTATCATGCAATTGTGTTGTCGCTTCCTGCCATTTGATGGCGGAAATTCTTGTTGCTATGTCTTTCATAAATAATTAACTGTAAAGCCGGCGAAAGGAAAAGTTATTACGTTCCGTGGCTTGTTTAAAGTGAGTAGACTGAGAATCACCGTAGACTTTAACCCCAGCATTAATTGCCAGAAGCCGTCCTTGCCGCCTCCCAACCGATGATGGCTTTTTTTCTCGCACTTCCCCAATGATACTGGCCGAAAGCGCCTGTTGATTGAATGACGCGGTGGCAGGGTATCAGGAACGCTACCGGGTTGCCGGCGATCGCGGAGCCTACTGCCCTCGGGGCTTTAGGGTGTTGGATTTGTTCTGCGATACCGGCATACGTTGATAATTTTCCCATCGGTATTTTCAGCAATGTTTCCCAAACTTTTAATTGGAATGCGGTCCCTTTAAGATGTAGCTTTATCTTGCCAATGTTCTTCCAGTCGTGGGTAAAAATGAACAATGCATTTTGCTGAATAAGGTCAACCATTTGTTTGTAAACCGCATTTGGAAAAATCTTTTGCAATGCTGCAAATGCCTGCTGTTCATCGTCTGCGAAGGCCATGTGACAAATGCCTTTTTCTGTAGATGCCACGAGGATATTGCCAAAAGGGCTTTCCGCAAAGCTGTAATGAATGATCAGATTTTCTCCGCCATTTTTAAACTCACCCGGCGTCATTCCTTCAATGTTCATAAACAGGTCGTGCAACCTTCCGGTGCCTGATAGCCCGGTTTCAAAAGCCGCGTCAAACAAAGTTGTTTGTTTGTCTTTCAACATGTTTTTCGCATATTCCACCGTGAGGTATTGCAAAAATTTTTTTGGGCTCACGCCTGCCCATTCTGTAAACATGCGTTGAAAGTGGTACGGACTTAAATGCACCTTTTCCGCTACTTCGTCTAAACCTGGCTGGGTTTTAAAATTAGTTGTTATAAACCCGATAGCCTCTTCAATACGGCTGTAATCGGTCTTTTCCTTTTCTTTCATAATGCTATTTTTATAACACAAAATTAGCGCCGGGGAAAGGGGCTGACAACCCGATAGTTGCTCAGTTTTTCATGTAAAGGTGCAAAACAGACAAGTCGAAAAAGAAAAATAATCAAGACCTGCGAAGAATTTTTGCTATTAAATTTATTTTTTTGAGAAGTTTTACAATCAATGGCTTTCAGTAACCGTATTTATTGCGATCCATCAGTACCAGCTGCATTATCTTATTTTCTTTATCCCGTAGTTCGGTGGAAGTTATTGTTACGTGCCAGCCGCGTTGTTCCCCAATATACTTTTTTCTCATTGCATCTATTAGAGGCACGCTTTCCGCTGCTATTCTTTTAAAAAATTCCTCGTGTCTTTCCAGTATAAATTCAAATTTGGTGAGCAGGAATTGGGCAGTACTCTTAGTAGGTTCATCCATTTTTGTTTTGAAAAAAGAATACTCCGGAACGATCGCATTTAATTTGTGACTTAATAATGTTGATTTAAGTCCGTTTGGTCTAAAACGTTTATTATGCCTGTAATGGGAGGAAATATGCCCAACTTTTTCATTATCTAAAAACGACTTATATTCCTTTTTTAAAAATGAAATTTTCGAATCATATTGGGAAAGTATAAAAGAGTCGATTAAAAATTTCTCGGAAAAAAAATCGGGAACAAGTTTTTGTTCATAAAAATCTATCAGCGCGGTATAATAATCAACGTATTTTATATCGTCTTTATCGCAGTCGGCCAGGTACTGTTCCTGCTGTTTAATATTTTCTTCCTGCCATTTCGAAAATTTTTTAAATTGTTTTTCAGTAAGTACCTGTTTATAGGTATCAAGCGCATAATCATATTCTTCCCAAACAGAAAAAAGATATTCCCGGGAATAAAATTCTTTTTCCTTTTCAAAACTGTAAATTTTTTCTGCCTGCTCAAAAGAGAGCCTATATTCGTGATGCCTGTCCTGTACCACTTTAATGTACCATTGGTATTCTTCGGGTGTCATATTGTGCATGATAGAAATGTAGATCGTTTAATAAAGCATCAAATATACTTCGCTAAATTAAGTATTTTAGCAATGATCAAATGTTAGGTAGTGTGTGCAAGAAAACGCTGTTATTAGTAACTGGTAAGGGTTTTAGAATATTTTCTAATCCGAATCTTCACTTCACCAACTACCTGTCAACTCTCTACTTTTGCCT
>JBDSLD010000274.1:0-9569 GCA_039916545.1 Ferruginibacter sp. | reverse complement strand
GTTGGCGCAACTTTAAATCATTCAATTTCGTATCGCCGTCTTTTGACATCTGCATTTCTTTTAATTCAGATTTCAGGTTGTAATAGACATTCTCAACGCTTAAAATGATACTGCCAGTAGCAATAATTATTGTAATGACTGTTGCCAATGAAATACCGCGTAGCTCCTTTTTTTCTAATGGGATCATCAGGAGTTATTTACGGGCGGCTTTGATATACTTTACTTTAAAAATGAAACTTTCGTTGGCATTTAATCCGGTAGTTTCTGCAACCCGAATAACAGATTTTTCCCAATCGATTGTAGGGAAATCCTGTTGATCTATGATAGACGCGGCCGTTTGCTTGCTGATATCCATCAGAGGAACGGTTGCGATAACAGCGCCGGCGCCTCCGCGTTCCACTAATTCCAGATATGATTTCTTTAACACGGTATTGGAGATAACCGTTTTGTTAAGCCTGCTTAATGCAACCTGGGTAACGTCGTAAGCTTCTATACTTACGATCTTTGTAGCCTCCCGCAATTGCGGTAATTGACCGAAATTATATGCAGTGGTAATAGATGTTCCAACGTTTACCTCTACTACTTCAGTGCGTGCGTTTATTTCCATTGTAAAAGATTTAAAAGAAAAAAAGCTGCTACCTAAGCAGCAGCTTTTTTGAGTTATTTAATTGTATTACTTACTTCAATTACATAGAAGCATCAGTAGCCGCGCCGGTAACGATCTTATTACCGCCACTTACGAGGATACCATCTAACTGGCACATCAAAACAATTTTCTTCGGTACAGTAGTGATATTGGCCACTGTAGAAAACTGAATCTTTAAATTGCTGGCTGCAGGAATATTTAAAGTCAAATTACCCAGGTCCGTACCCATCAGGTTAAACGGCCTTTCCACTTTGATTATACCGCCATCGTTATGCTCGGTACTGCTTTTGTTCGCAGCGGAGGTTTGCTGTGTCTGTGATACGAAACGAGCCCCTTCCAAAGACAATGCAGGCAGGTAAGTTGTATCACCCTTCTTGTAGTTTAAATAGCCATTGTACAGCGCTTCAAGGTGTGCAGCATCAAACGTACCGGCTGTGGCATCATCCGTTTCAGTATCGAAAACAAAATTGTTTGGGTAACTCTGTGGAACCCATATTGCAGGGTTGCTGAGTAACCTTACACCTATCCGGAACCTGATAGCCAATACCCGGAAAAGATCATTTTCGTTTAACAACCGTTCAGTAAGTTGCTTGATCCCTTTTGCGCTACGGAAATCAAATTCAAATTGTGGTGTGCCGTCTACCGTATCCACCTCGGCGCGCAGGTAACTTTGAGAAATTACCCCTTTAAATCCCGATGGCATTTTACCCTTTAAAAATGCCACTTCTTTGGAAAAATTTTCGATCCTTTTCATTTTAAAAATTTATAATTGTTATTGAATACGGCCATTAATAAGCCTGTGATTTGAAAAACCTTTTTCAACGGATATTAAAAAATGAATAACTGATATTATTCGTAAACATCATCAGTGTCGTCCCCTGGTCCATAAACAGCATCTTCGTAACCGTCCACGCTTTGATCATCATCAGCGATCAAGCCCATGCCATATATATTGTCTTCATAGCCTGCAATTGCCGGAACCATTTTAGCAGTTGCAGGAGTGTTAGCAAGGATCTGTGCTGTGCCGTAAGTACTCATTGCCTGACCGACGCCTTCTACAAAATCGCCACCTTTTTTACCTGCCAGGCCCGTCATACCGGCTATATATGGTACGCCTATGCGGCCAAGTAATAAAGTGATCAAACCCTTTAATACGGGCTTCATTGGCTTTGCCGGGTTGTTAAGGAATTTTAATTGGTTTACCTGGTGAACTGCAACCAGGCCTGCCGCATTACCAGCGGTTACCATTCCTATTTTTTTGAAGTCTAATTTTAAACCTTTCATTTTTTTTGATTTATGAGTAAGAAATTTATACTATGATCGTTAATACCGCCCGGCTAATCGGGTTAGCGTTTACGCCCCTTTGCGGCTTTTTTTACAGGAGCAGCTTTGCGTTTTTTGCGTGTAACAGTAGATACACCTTTGGTAGATCCCTTTGTATGTATCTTCCTTATTTGCACTGTGAGTGCTTTACTCTTTTTGTCTTCAGAAATTGCCTGTGCATTCGCCCGGTCAATTTCCTTGCACCTGGCAACATGGTTTTGTTTAGCTGCAAGCGAGGCACTTGCTTTAGGTGCCTTTGGATAGTGTTTTAATTTAGCCATGATCGATATTATTAATGATTGATTAGTGAAAAATTTATGAATTGCTTATGCCCTTTTCTTTTTGCCTCCTACCAATGCTATTGCTGCGACTGCTGCAATACCCAGGTACATCATAGTATTGTCTTTTTTGCCATCAGATCTAACCACTGCTTCGTCATTATTCTGAACATTATTCAGGTTTGTTTCGCCTGTAGCATCATCGGTATTATTACCCCTGTTTTTAAAACGTGTGCTTTCTCCGCTGTCATCACTGTCACCATCAGCATAACTACTTCCGTAGCCTCCACCGCCATAGCTTCCACCCCCGGTACTTTGGTTCAATTGATCCATTGTTTGAGGTATCGGGTTACCCGGCTGATTTTGTACAGCAGCGGACATTTGTTGTTGCTGCTCTGCTGTGAGAATGCCCCAATCTTCGGGGGCCGGGGTGAAATTTGCAACATCTTCCTGTAAATTACCGGCCGCTTTGCCCAACAACATTTTTAATCCGCTACCTGCTAGCTTTAAAACAGTGTCAATAAATCCTACAGAAAAATTTGCTGTTTTCATCCATTCACCCAGTACCTCTTCCGGGCTTTTGCCAAAGGCATTCATAATGCCATTGCGGATAGTTTTTTCGAAATTGCTTTCCGGCATTTGCAGTTTGTCTACAATAATGCCCTTGTATTTTATAGCTTTTTGTCTTTTTATATTCACCTGGTCAGGTAGCTTCGCTAATACTTTAGGATCAGTAATAAACAGGTAAAGGAAGAAAGGTGCATTCTTTGGCAATACTGCTTTTAATGCTAACCTGGCAGGCGTGGTAAGTACTTTTTTTAGCCCGTTGGCTATACGTTTGAATAGTCCTGCTTTTATTTTTGTTGCTGTAATACCCGCCTTCGCCAAAAGCTTTGCCTGTTTTTTACTTACAGCTTTTCCAGCCGCATTAGCTGTTTTTGCCTTTTCAGTTTTCTTTGCTTTCGCCTTTTTACCCATTCCTAAAAAGCCTATATTTTCTCTTAAGGAAGGATCTACCGGGTGATCAACATCAACGAATTTTCTTTCAGGCCATCCCATTATTGAAGCCAACGCATTATGATGGGCAATGATCTGAGTTTCAAAAGCATTATCGTATGTGGTACCGATGCCGTGTATTTTGGCATGCTGAATTTGTTGCATTTCCAAATACTGTTTATCCAATAAAAGGTCCGCTACCTCTCCTGTAATATGCGGATTATCCAAAGGCATATCCAGTACGCCACGTATGCGACCACGCTTTGATTTCTTTTTTTTCTTTGCGGCTTTGATTAAATTATGTGGCTGAACCTTTTTAAGAAGCTTGATAGAGTTTAACGGATTGGCAATTTTTTTTAAAAATTTGCCAAGACGAAATTTCCCAATTTCATCACCTGTATTTGCCAGGCCTGATAAACGATTTATTGCTGTCATGTTATAGTCCCAATTTTTAGTGAATGGTTTTTCCGTTCCAAATTCTTTCCAAACGCAGTCAACCGGTATTTCTTTTCCGTTTACCAGTGCAACAACATACACGTGTGTAGGAAAATCTTTATTGCCGTTATAACTTGCAAACCTGAATGCTGCTTTAATTCCCAGGCAATAAAGGCTGCTCATTACTGCTATACTGAAACTTTTACAATCCCCGGACCTGTCGGGTGGATGCCAAAAAGCTTTTGGTTCCTGCACCCATTGCACATTGGCCGGATCCACTTTATATTGCACGTTGGCTTTCCAGAAATGCCATACGTTGTAAAGAGTTTGCTGAAGCGTATCGGCTTTAAGGTGCGGTGCAAATTGTCTTAACTGCTCCCTGCTATCGCGAAAGGCGGCTATCACTTCAGCAATTATATCCCCGGTTTCGCCGTTTTTTTTAAAGTGTATTTGTCCGTCCGCTTTCGGGATCAATTCATCTGCTAATTGAACAAGCTGGCTGTTGGTCATGCAAATGCCTGTGTATTGTTAAGATGATATGCGTACAGCTCTTCCGCTTCCTGCTCGCTTACATAATCGCTTTCAAAGTCAGTACGATGCGCCTCTACCCAGTAACCTGGCTTTTCATTGTCACCTATGTTGCCAAAGAAAATTGCGACAATGCCTAGTTTAGGATCCTCATCCCATTTAACCGTAGTTATTTTATTTTCTTTGCGAGCTGACATATATTTTAATTTTTAGAAAAAACTAATTTTTTATTGGCCTTTTTGTTGAAAAAATACTTTTCCATTTCGCCGTTGCTGGCAAATTCTAAAGTCGCTTTTACACCTGCAATGGCTTTTGACCTGGCATGTAATTTTTTCGCAGCTTCTTTACGGGCGCGGATATCTTTGATGGATAAGGCCCCTACACCAGTGACAATGCCACTGGCAACAGAATTTGTTTTTAGATCGTATTGAAAATTTACCGGTACATCAAAGCCGGCCGCAAAGAGAGATCCGGCAATATCAAAAACTGGTGAAACTGTTTTTGCCGGCGAAGAAATATCATTAGCAATTTTAACCAGCGTGGAAATAGTAGCGATGTTCTTTATATTAATGGTAAAAGGAACTGTAGTTATTCCCCTGGCTTTTATAATCGTGTTTTTGCCGTTGGCATTGAAAGTGAAGGAACTTATATTTTTACCGGCATAATTGATTTGCCCTGTAAAATAATCGAGGGGAATGTCAGCGGAGGCAGGATTAACAATATCCAATGTCAGTTCAAGCTCTATGCCTAATAGACTGATCTTTTTAAATTTTACTTTTGGATTAGTATAGGACAAACGTTTTAATGCCTGTGCGGTATTTAAACCTGTTTTTGCAATAAAATAAAGCGCTGTGCCTCCTAATACAATTGGTAAAATTTTCATCCGTAGTTTTTAGCGTTACATTGCTGGTCACTTTCTTTGTGGATATGAAAATATCTACAATGCAATGCTATGGCTACGATAAAGGGGAATTAGTTGGATTTATCAGAGTAAGTAACCTCTTTTATTTTGTATAATTTTTCAATTTCCTTTTGCAGCTCCTTTTCAAAAAGAGCCGGCTCAATGTTCTCTGCCTGGCAAAATTCAACAATCAGTATATTATTAAACCTTTTTTTGCCCAATACGGCGCGGATCGTACTTAATTTGTTTTGTGCCTGCTTGGAAGGAAAACCATACACCAACATTAATTCTTTGTAGGTCACAAATTTTGGCAAATCCATAGTTCAAGAATTAATGATTTAAAAAAATATTTGAGGGAAGGTGAAATTATTAGTTGAAAATGCCTGTGGCATTGTTTTTTGGGGCAAAATTTGGATGCAGAATATAAGGCCGGAATATAGAAGAATCATAGAACTATGCTGTATAACTGTATATGACAACTGCATGGATATAAAATTAAAACTAAAAACATGCCTTTACAATATTATTTTAAGAATAAAAAGCCTGTTTGAAAACTAAAATTGTAATTATTTTTTAGATTATAAATGTTAACACTACCACAACAACAAGTAACACATTGGACTTAAAATAAAAAGTGTACTGCCACTTTTTTTACTTTAATTTATATGATAATCAATTCTTTATAGCAGTACACTTTTTTTGGTAAAAAAAGTGTACTGACATCTTTTTCATGAAAAATTTTTGCCATAGTATATTTTCTTCAGGCTCAACTTTTTTGCACCAATGGATTTTACTTGCTTCATTGATCAATAAAAAAATATTACAACATTTATAAATAAAACAAACCTCACGGCGAAGTGTACTCTTTAAATGCCCGATGGCATTGGGTTACAGTATCATAGTACACTTTTCAGAATTTTTTTTAAAAGTGTACTGTGTAAGTGTACTTACAAAAATTGCCGCCCCTATTGCGTTTGGTGCCGTAAAAGTACAAAGTACACTTTTAGCTATATAGTTTCGTATGTGTAAAAACTGAAGGGAACTGAAGAGTAAAATATAAGTATAAGTACACTATTCGCTGATTTTTTTGAAAGAAAGGTTACAGGAAAGAAAGGGTTACAGGGCGACCGCCCTGTAACCCTTTTACCCGTAATACTATGACTTAGGAAAGAGTAAAAATAAAATGTAATCCCAGGGCTGTCGCCCTGGGATTTTTCTTTTATCCGGCTAAGGCCGGAAGCAGCAAAGAAGCCTGTAGGTGATCGGCTTCGAGGTAGATAGATTGCCAAACATCAAAATTGTGATCCTGGTCGTCCAGAATGCCCGTAGAGGCGATTTTTTGAAAGATGGCATGTACCATAGCATCCTTGATCTTTTGAAGTGTAAGCAGGCTTTGTGTAGGTGTAGTACCTAATTCTACATGTAGGGTTTGTTTCATTTAGAGCAATCATTTGTAAAACGCAGTTTTCAATTTTGCGGTACTGCTGAAGCCGGGTAAATCTTATAAGGGGTTTACAGAAAATGAGATGAATTGAAAACGTCACAACCTTCCCGGTCTCAAGATAGGGGAATGACCGTAAAAAAAACAGGATCAAATCGATCCTGAATAACGCCTGAGATTTGAATAAAAAGATTTTGTCCAGGGGTTGGTGTGCTATATTGAACGTGTAACGGCTAAAAGCCGGATAAATAATGATCCGGGTCAATCAAATCTTCTTCGTCAATTAAATCTTCCTTGGTCGGTTCGCCGGGTGTCCATCCACATGCATCGCATTGTTGAAAGTCATACTCTTCCGTTCCTAAGCTCCAAATCGATCCACAGTTTAGACATTCATTGTATTCGTAATCATCCATGTCAAAGGGCGGTTCTTTCGTTGGCATATATGATATAAATTTTAATTTAACGTGATAATGAAATTAGAAGTACCAAAAGTGTAATTATGCACGGCGTATGCAATTGTAAAATATTCACCAAAGAAATCTCTACAGAAATAGAAAGTTGTCTTTTTCATAGTTTTATTTTTTTTATAATGTAATGAAGAGGAATATAAACAATCGCGGTCACCAGGTAATAACTCAGCCAGGTGAAAAGCCCGGCAATTAAAAACATACACGCCAATAGAATAAAAAGCAAAGCGAATCCGATCAGGATATTTGTAAGTCTATTTTTCAATGCCAGGTGTGTTATTTGCTTCGTGAGTAATGTATTTACGTCGCCATTCGTCCGCCCTTGCTTCCCAATACTTTTTATTGTTCTTAGGAATTGCCCCATAGTCATTTTCCCATTGAAGGGTATAGTGTCGAAGCTTGTCGAGGATCATTGCCAGCTCTATTATGTCGGCCTGCAAATCTGGAATGCTGTCTTTATTGGTTACAAGTATTTTCATCGCGCTTATTGATTAAACAGGTCCTTGGTTTTAGGTATATCATAATTCCATATCAATACTTCAACTTTGGCGGATCCTGATTTTCTGGGTGCCTTTAGCCGGTGTGTAATTTCTTTTTTGTTCCAGCCATGGACCCGGGTAAATTGTTCCAGTACATCACTGTTGTAATTGCTAAGTAGAAATTTACCCTTACAATCATTTGCACACCAATGCAGCAAGCTTTTAAAATTTTCTTCGGAGTAGCCTGGGTAATGCCCCAAATCGCTATTGAAATATGGTGTGTCTAAATAATGAAAAGCCCCCTGGACGTTACGACTGTTCAAAACAATTAAAGCATCGATGCATTCTATTTGAGTACGCTCGATACGTGCCGCTAAAATTTCCGTGAATTCGTTTTTTTTATTCAGCAGTGTTGTTGTAACAATGGTGTTTTGCTCATTTGCATATTTAATGCCAGCGCCAATTTTACAGGAAAACGAAAAATTGCAACAATACCAAAATGCCCACGCTAATGTTATTTCATCCGCGGGGATTTGCTTCTTCAGCATCCGGGTTGCAGTTTGTTGCATTGACCGGCTTATTAAACTGGCTTGTATTAATTTTTTTAGCGGCCGGTAGTTTGTTTTTAAAACCTTGTAGAAATTAATAACGATATCCAGGCGGTCGTTTATCGTTTCATTGCGTACCGGATCCTTTGCCCAAAACACGGTACCGCCTCCAAAGAATGTCTCTGTATAAATGTCGTGCGACGGGATCAATGGCAGGATGTGATTAATAATTGCTTGTTTACCGCCGTAGTAGCTGATTGGTGTTTTCATTTCTCTATTTTGTTGCTGTCTATTGGAATGCAGTGTTCGGTAATTGTATCTCCTAAGTCTTCATATCGTATTGACATTTCGTTAAAAGAATTGCCATGACTGAACGATGAATAAATGTCCATAACAGTTGCTCTTACTTTTACATTTCCCCTAAACTCACTTTTAAAAGTGTAGTAGACGATATCTCCAATTTCTATTTTCATGATTTTGTTTTGGATGTTACCAGTAAGTAACAGTGCCGGCAAATGGCAGTGAGTGAGTAGATTTCCAAAAGGATAACATAAGTGCGAAGGCTTCGCCTGGAAATTCAATGGAGCTTCTTTCAGGACGAAAGCCATCGCGCCAAGCGAATTCATTTTTTTCTTTTTGGTTGAATTCTTTTACAGTGTAGTTACTAAGTAAGTACATTGTTTTGTGCCTTAAAAGAAATTCTGCTTCTATTTCAGGTACAAGGCTGCCAATATACATTTCACCGTTTTCATATATATAAATGGTTGCACACGCCTCTACAAATTCTGTAGCTATTCGTTTGCAATGCTTTGTACGCATTCCGGAAAATAAGTTAACTGATTGAGCCAATTCAGGCAACCGGCCATCTTTACGATACGCCCTTACCGTTTGTCTTTTAGATCGGTCTTTTACGAATGGAACAAATTGTTCCTTAAAATTATAGGTTGGCATGGTAGCAGTTTATTGATGAATTCTTACAACATTGATATTAATTTTATCCCCGGCTTTTAAGGTGTCGGAATTAATCTTGTAATGGCCTGACACTTCTTTAAAACTTACTACATCACCCCGTTTACTTATTACTGTATAAGTGCCTGTTGTTAATTTTTTTGGAGTTGAGCAACTGCATAATAGTAGCAGGAAGATTAGTGTTTTCATTATATGAGTGTTTGTTGTTGACTGACTTGATAGCTTTCGTCCGCAATGGTGAAATACTCAGTTGAGTTGCTTTTATCATGCTTGCCGTTTTGCTTTGGGTTAAGCCTGTAGGCCTTTGTAGTGCAGAATTTTTTTACCCAGGCAGTGAAGGTGTGGGCGCTTAATTTCTTATTGTAGAGTTGTAAATATTTGGTATTAAAAACTTCCTGCAGCTTTATTTTTTCAAGGCGTGTATTTTTAGGTACATACTCTGGATCTTCCATAAAATCTATGAATTCAGGAACTACATCATTAATTAATTTGCGGGCCTCGATGTTCGGGAATGGATATGCAACAAGGCCGGCTTCTTTATAATAGCTTACACACCAA
>JBDSLD010000273.1:0-18897 GCA_039916545.1 Ferruginibacter sp. | reverse complement strand
GCTAATTAGCCAATGTGCTAATGTGCTAATGCCTCTAAACAATTCATTGATTGGTAGCGATCTGATAAAATTAGCATATTAGCTGATTAGCAAATTAGCTAATTGTAATTTGCTAATCAGCTAATTAATTAGCATCCACATCCGCGATCATCACTACACTCCGGAATTGTTTTTCAGCCTGTATCAAATTAAAATGATTTCGGATCACTTGTTTGTATCGTTGTATTTGTTTCATATCCAGGGGCAGCTTAATAAACAGCTCCATTAAATATTGATTGCGAACCCTGGCTACCACCGGGGCCGCGGGACCTACAACAAAATCATTAAGGTCACGTTTTAAAGCCAGTCCGAGTTTATGAGCAGCTTCCTCCACTACTTCCTTTACTCTATGCTTTAATGTTATTTCGATGATCCTGCTAAAGGGCGGGTAAAAAAATTGTTGCCGGTTATCGATCTCAAAGGCATACATTTTTTTATAATCATGTTGCTGTACATACTGCAATATCGGGTGACTAACCTGTGTTGCCTGTATCAGCACCCTCCCCTGTTCATCTTTCCTGCCTGCCCTGCCGCTTACCTGTTCCATAAGTTGAAAGGCTCTTTCATTAACACGGAAATCAGCAAAACTCAATAACCCATCCGCGTCCAAAATACCTACCAGGCTCACCTTGTCAAAATCAAGCCCTTTCACCAACATCTGCGTACCTACCAATACATCTATCCGTTGTTGTTCAAATAGTTTGATAAGATTGTCATGTGCTGATTTACCTCTTACCGAATCCACATCCATCCTGGCAACTTTCAAGGCCGGAAATTCCTGTTCGATCATCTCCTCGATCTTTTCAGTACCAAAATTTTTCTCCATCCAGTTAACGGTACCGCAAGCCGGACATGCAGTAATTTTCGGATAGGTCGTTCCGCAATAATGACAATGAAGTTTGTTCGAGTATTTATGTAGTGTTAAAGTGACATCACAGTTCTTACATTGCGGAAGGTAACCACAGGTGCCGCATATCAAATAAGGTGAATAGCCGCGCCTGTTTTGGAAAAGGATCACCTGTCTTCCTCCCTCTACTGTTTTTTGTATCGCCTCTTTTAATTGTGGCGACAACATCACTTTGCCCTTTTGTGCGACCTGTCGTGTATTGATGATCTCTATTACAGGCAACTGTATCCCACCGAACCGCTCATTTAATTCTACCAATCCATATTTTCCTTTTTTTGCATTGAAGTAAGTTTCGATGGATGGGGTGGCACTACCCAATAATACCTTTGCATTGAACAGGGATGCGTAAAAAACAGCGGCATCTCTTGCATTGTACCTGGGAGCCGGATCCTGTTGCTTGAATGACGGATCATGCTCTTCATCTACAATTATCAAACCCAATTCTTTAAAAGGCAGGAATAGGGCGCTACGGGCTCCCAGCACTATCCTGGTTTCACCCGTTTTGATCTTGTTCCATAACTCTACCCTTTCATTGTTATTAAATTTTGAATGATAAATGGCGATGTTGCCACCGAAATGCAATTGCAGGCGACGGATCATCTGGGCTGTCAGCGCTATCTCCGGCAACAGGTACAATACCTGCTTGCCCTGCTGGTAATATTCGCCGATTAATTTAATATACAATTGCGTTTTACCACTGCTGGTTACCCCATGCAGTAAACAGACATTCTTACCGGTAAAACTTTCTCTTACCTGTTGCAGCGCTGTATTTTGTGATCCACTCAAACTAAAATTCAGGTCTATTGATTTGGGTATTGTCTTCACCCTGTCCACACTGCGCTTTTCTATCCGCACTACCTGCTTATCAGCAAGACCCTTTAATTGCGCCACGCTTGCGCCTGATTTTTTTAATAGTGCCGACTGGGTTACATCGCCTTCGCTTTTCGCCAGGTGCAGGTAACTCAATAATAATTCCATTTGTTTCGGCGCCTTGCTCCAATTATTCAACAGATCACTTAATTCTTTTTCATTATCATACATAGCATTTAGTATGATAAAGTTTTCCATTTTACTTTTATAGCGCTCGCTTAAGGCTTCCCAAACAATACAAACTTTTTTATCGATCAGTTTTTTTATTACCGGGTACACATGCGCGATATCCAATACCTGCTGCACTTCTGTAAGGTTCAATTGCTTTTTCATCAACAACGCTTCGGCCACTACATACTCATCGCTATCCAGGTCGCTAAAGTCATCCCCATATTCTTCATTGAATAATAAAATGGTTTCACTGCTTAGTTTGAAATGCGCAGGCAGCGCTGCGGCCATGACTTCGCCTTCACTGCACATATAATATTCGCTCATCCATTTCCATAACTTCAGTTGCTCGGGGTAAAGCAATGGTTCATCATCCAATATATTCAAGATATCTTTTGTCTGGTAAGGCGGTGCAATGGTACTGACCGATTGGACTATACCTGCATACCTTTTATTTTTCCCCAATACTACTTCCACCCTGCAGCCTTGTTTTAATTTATCTAAAAAGCCCCCGGGTATTGAATAAGTATAAGTTTTAGGTAAGGCCAGTGGAAGGATCACGCATGCATAAGATGGCAACCCGCCACCAGTCTGCAATGCAGCCGCATGGGAACGAACTGCTTCATTAACCAAAGGCTGGTCATTAAAAAACGGTATCTGATTGTCATCATTCATCTTGCCCTGTATTTCTTAATACTACATACTAAGTACTTAATTCTTTTTTTCTATCCAACTGGCTTTATACGCGATCAACTTTTCTTCCATTAATTTATATACCTTTTCTTTTAACAAGCCAATATCTTTTCCGTTCAATCCTTCCACACTTATTTCTTCAAGATAAACTACCCTCGACCTGCCTGGCGTCAATGTAAAAATGCTTTTGTAATTCAAGCGGTCGTAGGTATCTAAAAATAACATTGGCCTGATAGGCGTTTGTGTTTCGATGGCGATTTTAAATGCGCCATCATAAAATTCTTTTAAGGGACGGTGCGTCATGTTAAATGTTCCTTCCGGTGCGATCACCACGGAGATCCCTTTTCGTATCACCGCCTTTAATACTTTTACACTGCTCGCTCTTTTTTCAGCGCTGGACCTGTCTACCATTACAACTGCATTTCTATAAAAAAAACCAAAGATTGGGATCTTTCCCATTTCTGCTTTTCCCAATATCCTGAAATGTTGTTTCCGGATTGCTTTCATGAGCATTGGTATATCCATGTAGGATATATGATTAAAAACAAAGACATATTGTTTATTTGAATCATGCGGCACTTCGAAAATGTTCCGGTGACGGATTCCCCAAAGCAGCAGCACCGCATCGGTCCATAATTGGCAAATCTTATATATGATATTACCACCCTTTATCTTTCCTGCAAAAGAAGCGATGATCACGAAGGGAAAAAGTACCAGCATTATCACGATAAAAAGTATAAAGCCATATATTGAAAAAAGCACCCGTATCGGAAAAAGTAAATATTTCATAATGAAAAGCGAATATAATGTGTTTAAAACACAAGCGAATTGGACCGTATTTTGAAACTTTCCGGGTAAATTTGCACGTAAAATCTACTGAAAATCCAATTTTACCCCAACCGACGCAAAAATACCGCTTATATTTATCCAATTTAATCTGAATTCCCTTACCTTTGCCGTCCTAAATTTTGGTTATATGTTAGCAGTAGTAAAAATAGCAGGTCAACAGTTTAAAGTAAAAGCGGGCGATAGCCTGTACGTTCCGCATATCGAAGGAAAAAGTGGCGACAAAGTTGAGTTTTCAGAGGTTCTGATGACAGACAGCGACGGCACACTTTCAATCGGTAGCAGCGTAAGCGCCATCGTAAAAGCTGAAATTGTAACAGACCTTGTACAAGGCGATAAAGTAATTGCCTTTAAGATGAAAAGAAGAAAAGGCTTCCGTAAAAAACACGGACACCGTACGCACTATACCAAAATACAAGTGACTGAGATCGCTTAATATTTGAAACAGGTATTGAGATATTTAAATGATACAGTGATATTAAAAATTGATATCAGCATGTTAAAAAAATATTGAGATACCGATCAGGATAACGTTGAAATATTTTATTGATAAGCTGAAGATATACTTAGCAGTTTCATAAAAAAATTAACAACATCATCATCGAAATTTAATTAAAAAAATAATTTAAGATGGCACATAAAAAAGGTGAAGGCTCGGTTAAGAATGGCCGTGATTCGCAAAGCAAAAGATTAGGTGTAAAAATTTATGGTGGTCAACCTGCCACTGCAGGAAATATAATTGTTCGTCAACGCGGCACTGTTTATTACCCGGGAAAAAATGTTGGTCTTGGAAAAGACTTTACCATTTTTGCTTTAACTGATGGACTGGTAGAATTTAAAAAAGGGAAGGGCGATAAGAGTTACATTTCAGTCAACGCTGTTGAAGTAACTGCTTAATTATCAAAGTTTTTTTTGGTGTGTAAAAAAATATTTTTACTTTTAAGTATTATTTACTAACCAATTAAATTTTAAAGAACATGGCAACTGCAAAAAAAGCTGCAAAAAAAGCTGCACCAGCAAAGAAAGCTGCTCCTGCAAAAAAAGCGGCACCAGCTAAAAAAGCTGCTCCTGCAAAAAAAGCTGCTCCTGCAAAGAAAGCGGCTCCTGCAAAAAAGAAGTAAGCTTTGCTTTTTTGAAAGCGAAACTAATACAAAAGTCCTGGCCTTGCGCCGGGACTTTTTATTTACACAACTTCTTATAAAATTCTTCATGACAACATCACTTGTTACCTCCTCAGATTTTTAAAGCCGGGATCAAATAACAAAATAATTTTCAAAAAAATCCTTTTACATTTGGATATGGATAATTACCAAATAGCTGACTCCTTCTCACTTCTAGCCAAATTGATGGACATACACAATGAGAATAGCTTTAAAGCGAAATCGTATTCGATCGCTGCGTTTAACATTGAAAAATTGCCCATGCAGTTAAGTGAAACGCCGGCAGAAAAACTATTTGCCATTAAAGGAATTGGAGAATCAACCGGTAAAAAAGTATTGGAATTAATTACTACCGGGGACCTGAAAGTGTTAAGTGAGATGATTGAAAAAACACCGCCCGGTGTAATGGAAATGCTAAACATAAAAGGCATAGGCCCGAAAAAAATTTCTACCATCTGGAAAGAAATGGAAATAGAAAGTATCGGCGAATTATTATATGCATGCAAAGAGAACAGGTTAAAATTATATAAAGGCTTCGGAGAAAAAACTCAACAAAACGTAATTGAAACAATAGAATTTTATTTGAAGAGCAAAGGAAGTTTTCTGTTTTCGCAGGTGGAAGCATTAAATGAAGGGCTAAAAAGTTTTTTTATAAAATTATTTTCTGAACATAAAATCGCTTTCACCGGCGCATACAAAAGACAGCTGGAAATTATCCATGAACTGGAGATCGTAATTGATGATACGATCAATAATATTGAACATGAATTATCTTTAGTTGATGACTTTGAAATGATAGAAAAGAATGAAGAAGATATTTTATACAGGGCGTCAGTAGGTTTAAAATTTCATTTATACAGTTGCGATAGCAAGCCAATGATGCAGCAGGTTTTCTTAAAAGGATCATCACCTGAATTCGCAACATCATTCGTACAACAATTTCCATCCATCGATTATACAGCATGTAAAAATGAAGAAGGTATTTTTAAACAGGCAGGAATAAATTTTATACCCGCCTGCCAGAGAGAATCGATCACTGTGATTGAAAAAGCTAAGTCGGATATTTTACCAGCCTTATTAAATGTTACCGATATAAAAGGCATTATACATAGCCATAGTAACTGGAGTGATGGCAGTAATACAATCGAAGAGATGGCAAAGAATGCCATAGCAAAAGGTTTCGAATACCTGGTGATCAGTGACCATAGTAAGAGCGCATTTTATGCCAATGGCCTGCAGCCGGAGCGCATAAAAGAGCAGCACTTTTATATCGATGAACTAAATAAACAGCTCGCACCTTTTAAAATTTTTAAAAGTATCGAAAGCGATATATTAAATGATGGTAGCCTGGATTATTCAAATGATATCCTGGCCACATTTGACCTGGTAATCGCTTCTGTTCATTCTAATTTAAAAATGAGCGAGGAAAAAGCAATGCTGCGGCTGATTAATGCGATTGAAAACCCATATACCACCATTTTAGGGCATATGACGGGTAGATTGCTGCTGAGCCGCAAAGGCTATCCTGTTGACCACAGAAAGATCATTGACACTTGTGCCGCCAACCAGGTTGTAATAGAACTGAATGCCCATCCCAGCCGCTTAGACATCGATTGGCGACACATAGAATACGCGCTTGAAAAAAATGTACTGATCTCTATTGACCCCGATGCGCATGCGCCTGAAGGATTTGATGATATAAAATTTGGCGTATCGGTAGCTCAAAAAGCTATGCTGACCAAAGAAAGGAATTTGAGCAGTTTCGGTTTGCAAGAACTGGAAACCTACCTATCTGCCCGGAAGCAGCTAAAAAATATTTAATCGTGTACCAGGGGCAGTTCTACAAAAAAAGTGGTCCCTATCCCTAAAGTCGTTTGAAACCAGATATTGCCTTTGCTTTCTTCTACGATCCCTTTGCACATGGCCAGGCCCAGGCCGGTACCAGAACTTTTAGTGGTAAAATTAGGCGTAAATATTTTTGAGCTGACGTCTGCCGGTATACCTGAACCATTGTCCTGCACAGTTACCAGCACACTATTTTCAGAAAGTATTTCTTCCAATATAATATTTGCCCTTTTGCCTTCAGGTATCGCCTGCAACGCATTTTGGATCAGGTTGGTGAACAGGCGGTTAATATGGGTACGGTCTGCATCGATCATCACAACTCCATTGGCCGGTTTCCAGGTAAGCTCAAGGTTGTCTTCAATGGAATGTAATTGCGTCAACAACTTTAAAGATTCATTCAGGTCGAATACCTCATTTCTTGGATTGCCAATATTGGCAAACTGGGAAAACTCTCCCGCGATCTGGCTCAGGTGATCTATTTGTTCTACCAGCGTACGCGCGACACTTTTCGTTAATTCGTATACATTACTATTATTACTATCGATGGCCCTTTGAAGGTATTGCAGGCTCAGTTTCATGGGTGTAAGCGGGTTCTTAATTTCATGCGCCACCTGCCTTGCCATCTCCCGCCAGGCGCCTTCCCGTTCACTTTTTGCGAGCGCGGCGGCACTATCGTCCAGCTTGGCCACCATCTTGTTATACTCTTTTACCAACTCTCCTATTTCATCGCGCCTGTTCCAGATTATAGCTTCATTCATCTGGCCGAGGTTAACCGCTTTCATTTTATTACTGATGAAAGAAAACGACCGGGTAATACGATTGGTAATAAAAAATGCAACGATACCCGCTATTAAAAAAATGAAGGCATTCAGGTTGATAATGGCGAGCAGAAAATTCGATATCTCCTGTTGCAATTTTGTCTGTGAAATAAAATACGGAATGTTCAGGTATGCATATTCCCTTCCCGTTTCATCGATCACGGGTACATAATTGCTAAGGAATTCTAAGGTACCGATCGTCTCTTCCCTAAAGAATTGAATTTCTTTTAAATGATTTAAATGATAATATGCAACCGGATCCATCTTATTGCTTACGATGCCTTTGTTGTAAGGCAATGGCAGTGAAGAAGCCCTGAGCGTACCATCCAGGTCGTACAGGTTGATATCCACTGCATGCACTTCTGAAATCTTAGCGATGATCTCATCCAGTTTTTCGCGGTAACCGTCATCGTACACTTTTATCACGTCGTCAAAGACTATCAGGTCGTCCAATGAATTACGTACTTCATTTTGCATTACACGGATGGTGCGACTTAATTTTTCACGGTTGTTACTATTGTACCTATCTATAAAAAATAAAATGGTAGCCACCCCTACTATAAAAAATGAGGTTAGACTTATAAAAATAATAGTGCTGTGAACCTGGTTGCGGATACTCATTTGCCAGTACATGCGCAACTCGTGCCACCTCATGCGAGAACGTATGATCGCGTTCAGTAGCCAGAATATGGAAGTCACAAATAAGAACGCGCAAAACATGTAAGAGAATAACGTAATGGCCTCAATAACAAAATTATCCTTCTTGGCAATGATCACCACTTTATCGGCTGCTGCTTTATACCATAGCTCGTCGTATCCTTTTTTTCGTACGGATTTGAAATCTGTTTTGGGTAATTGCTCCGGGGTAAGTTGCAGGGGAAAAGCATAGTCATTGTGACTGCCAACCAGCTTCATTTTATTGTAAACGGCGTATAAATACACCGGCGAGTTTTCAATGGATTTATCGTAACCCTTCAAAAATAATTCAGGGTACAAGGCATCCGTTTTATAATTTTTAGGACTTGCCAAAATAAAAATATAGCCCAGCCTTCTGCCCGAAGAATCAGCAATATCTTTTTTACTAAGATAATTGAACCGGTCATAAGAAATATCGTAGAAAAAAAGATCTGGTATCTGCGTGGGTTTACCCTGCGTATTAAGGATCGTGGTGAGCGTATTAAAAGTAGAGGAATCCTCATTGAACAACGGGTTCTCCGCCGCGTCAAATGTAAATATGCGGGTATCATATTTATTGAGGTAACCCGTAAAATTATCGTTCAATAAACTATCCTTTAGTAATTTATTGGAAGCCTCTTTTTTAAACTTGTCAAAAAGCGGCGCCAACGCCTCGCTTCGAAAATCGGTCAGTACCGTATTCATCAGTTTCTCGCTGGACGGATCTGCCTTGGTAGCCAACGTTTCCGAATAATGCTTTCGCTGTTCGGTTTCCTTATTGCCATTTTCCACCAGGATGATAAATGCAATTGAGAGAGAAAAGAAAAACAGCCAAAAAATTAACCTGGATGAAATTATTTCAGATGCCAGTAAAAAGAGGTGTTTATTGTTGAGCAGTAAAAGATAGATCAGTAGCCAGATCAACAGGTACAATTCAAATACAGCGTCCGGTGTGTTGATGCGGAAAGTTAGCACTACCAGGCCGGTGATGGTGATGATCAATATCAGCACCATTATATTCCTGGGTAATAACGGCTGTAACAGGTAGATGATTATTTGAGTAATAAAGAAGTAACCGATCGCCAGGCAGCCTAAAACCACAAATCCAATTACGCTGTACAATGTCAATGTGTCGAAGTTGACCACATCGAAAGAGATATTGGAATCCGCCACCATCGACTTGAAAATATGCCCGCAAACGAAGGTGCAAAGTATTAAGATAAATAATCCTGTTAAAACGATCAGCCATTTTAGTACAGCGTTTTTAACTGGTATCGTTATCTTTTTTTCCTGGATATAAAACCGGACAAAAAGCACAACCCATAAGAACAACATGGCGTTTATCAACAAATCACCCAATGTTTTTAATATCATATTGGAGCCGTAGACGGAAGGATCGAAAAGTTCGAACTGGCGAAAATTTACGGGTATGGGAAAATTATAACTGGTTATCCTCAATACCGTAAGTATCAATATCAAAAATCCAGTGCCCCTGAAAAAATTCTGTTGTACAAAATGAGTTGCAACAAACTGCACGAATATCAAAACGAAAAACGCAGCGACCAATCGAAATATGGATGCCACTAAATTACTATGCTCACTTACATTGACTGATTTCAGCTCCAGCGAAAAAAGAAAATCTCCTTCTTTGGAATTTATCACATTGCCCACATCCCTTCCGGAGATCGCATAGGCATTCTCTATCTTTTTGCCAACCGTAAAAGAATTTTTCAGGTAATCATTGGTAATGCTATAGTTCCACCTGACGGGTATCAGGGCCACTGCCGTCAGATTGTTAAAAGTAGTTTTTCGCCAAACATAATAACCATTACTGAGTTGAATAAAACCGCTCTTGCCCTGCATTACCGACAACGAACTCATCGGCTCAATTACCTGCGTACTCCAAAAAAGCAGGTTGAAGTTTCCCATTTCATTTTTAGAATACAGGAATAAGAAATATTTCTTCGCGGTAATCTGCTGCAGTGACTTTTCCGTATAAGTGTTGTTGGCGAGATTGGTTAGAAGAATAGTATCCTTGGCGACTGCATCGAAATCATTTTCCTGTTTAGAGATAAATGTGCGTATATTTTTTGCAACAGTTTTTGGTGAAGAATTGCCCGTTAGATAATTATCAATAATAAAGGATATGGTTACCAGCCAGGCAGCAGTTACCAACAAGTAATTGTTCCGGATCAAAAAACTTTTAAAAGAATTTATTTTTTGCAAAGTGTTTGGTTAACTGCTCCCGCAGGATTTATAACTGTTGTAGTGTTATCATAATTACCTGGTGAGTCATCCTTTTGGGGGTTAATCACCAGGTAGTTATGATCGCTTAATCTTATTCCATATTTCATCCATTTCCATCAAGCTCATATCGGCCAAAGATTTTCCTTCCAGGGACGCAGCTTCTTCCATTTTCGTGAACCGGTCAATAAACTTTTTATTGGTCCGCTCCAGGGCATTTTCGGCATCTATCTGCAAAAACCTTGCAAAGTTTATCAAAGAGAAAAAAACATCGCCCAATTCATCTTCCATATCATTTTTATTGCCCGATCTGATCGCTTCGAACAATTCAGCTTTTTCCTCTTCCACTTTGTCCCACACCTGTTCTTTGTTTTCCCATTCAAACCCTACCTGCTTTGCTTTTTCCTGCAACCGCATCGCCTTTACCGTAGCCGGTAAAGCCTTTGGCACACCGCTCAGTACGGATTTTTTACCTTCCTTTATTTTAAGTTGTTCCCAATTTCGCTTTACATCTTCCTCATTTTCTACCTTCACATCGCCATAGATATGCGGATGCCGGAAGATCAGTTTTTCGCAAACGCCATTGATCACCTCATCGAGCGTAAACTGTCCCTGCTCTGTACCAATTTTAGCGTAAAAAACAATGTGCAGCAATACATCACCCAATTCTTCTTTTATCCCCTTCCAGTCTTCGTTGGTGATCGCATCTGTTAATTCATAAGTTTCTTCAATGGTAAGCTGGCGAAGGGTCTGGATCGTTTGTTTTTTATCCCACGGGCATTTTTCCCTGAGCTCGTCCATTATTGTAACCAGTCGTTCAAACGCACCGGTATTCGTTTGTTGCATATATTTAAATTAAATTTTCATAAAAGAGAAAAGGATAAAACCAACAAATAAAAATGCGATCATAAAAGTTGCTAACAGGCTCAGTAACAGAAATTTAACAATTGTTTTTGCTCTTCCCTGCTGGTAAAAATTGCGCATGGCCTTGTATAAATAGAATAATATCACCAGGTTTAATAATGCGCGTATAAAATTTATCCATTCCCAATTCAACCAATCTTTTAGTTTCCCCAAAGCCAGCATTAGGAGCAAAACAACAAACGTAAAAATATAAAAATGGATACTGAAGATGCCATGACTAACATAGTAATATTTTTTTCTACGCAGGTACAGCAATTGCAGGATCAATGCAAAAATGGGTAATGAAATAAATAACATTTGCGGAAAACTATGCAAAAAAGTATTCAGCATGGAGGTGATAATCACGCTCCGGTTATTGTTGTATTTTTCGTTTGCACCGATCTCGGTATAAATAAGCCTCCGCTCAAACCAGTTGTGTTTTTTAATGCCAAGTTTCAAAATAGAATCGTACTGCTCCTTTGATTTGTAGGTATTCCCTGTAAAGTGAAAGCCACCAGTGTGCCTGAAGCTATCAATATAACTTTCCAAATTTTCCCTTGGTATAGGTTTGCCGTGATTTACACGGGCAGTAAAGGCAGTAAGGCTATCATCATTAAGAGAATGGATCTCGTTCAGCGTTTTGCCATCTATTATTATTGAATTATCGATATTCTTATCGGTGATATGCGTGATAGAAAAAAAGATCAGGAAAAATACAGCCGAGGTAAAGATGTACATCCTGATCGGGTTAAGATAACTTGCTCTTCTCCCTACCATATATTCTTTAGGTAAAAACCCTGGCCTTTTGATCAACAAGCCGGTAGTACTAAAAAACTTACCATCGAAATGGGTGATGTCATTAAAAAAATGTGTAAGCAGGTGCCAGACCGACTCTTTGGGTTCAATATTTTGCTGACCGCAAATATGACAAAATGGACCCGCCAGTTGTGCATTACAGTTCAGGCAGACCTTTTCATTTCTCTCTTTTAAATGACTCACGTGCAGAATTTTGTTAAAAATAATAAAGTTAAGAGTCAACTTAACTTCTGGCATCAATTAAGCTGTGGAAAGTAGTTAAATTTTACCCACCAACCAGTTTTATAATTTGCTCGTTCCAACCTGAAAAATCAAAATTTTCGTTTATCATTTTTTACATTATTTATATTTACACCGCACTGTCTTACTTTTACCGATGAAAACTACGTACATGGTCAAATCATTATCGATAACGCTACTCCTGGTTACTACAATTACTACTACCAATATAGCTCAATATTATTACAAGGATATAATTAGCAATAAGCAGGTATTGTCGGAGAGAACAGCTTTGAAAGAACAGAAGATCAGGAATATCCTGGTACATAGTTTTGAAGGAAATGGTGAGGCGAGTCCCGGCTTTTTCTGCGAAAAAAAGATAAGCAAAGATTACCGGCGGGTGGAGACTTACACTAAATCAAATATCACCGGCAAGTCATTGCTTACAGCTTATTATAACGAAAAGGACCAACTGGTGCAGTCAACGGACAGCTCAGAACTTTCAATTACTACTTCCGTTTATCAATACAATGAAATGGGCAATGTAACTACCATCACCTCCACCTCACATTCAAATGATGATGATTTTGCTACGCGCCTTGCTGAAGAACATCGATATATCTACGATGCAAAAAACAGGCCCGTAAAAATGACGCGCACAAGGAACCAAAAAGATTCAGCCATAATAAATTTTACGTTAGATGACAATGGAAACGTAATAGATGAAAATGACAGCGGTAAAAATGGAAAGCATTACTATTATTATTACAATGATAAAAACAAGCTGACAGACATTGTAAAATTCAACGTGGTAAAGGATAAATTATTACCAGATTTTCTTTTTGAATACAACAGTGCTGGCCAGGTTACAAAAATGGTGGCAGTGGAAGAAGGCGCCAACAGCGATTATTATACCTGGAAATATGTGTACAACGACGGACTTAGAATAATTGAAAAATGTTTTTCAAAAGAAAATACCCTGCTGGGATATTTTGAATATGAGTACAATTAACCGGGCTCTTATTTACACCCCTAACTAAAATCATTAGATTTTCTTTCAAACAGTGCCAGGAGAAGAACTACACATAAAAAGATCCCCCCGAAAATTCCGGGAGGATCTTTTTATGAATAATGGACTAAATTTTAGCTTTACTATTTGATCCTTTTTGCTTCGCTTTCCAATCCTGTCTTTCTATCTCTTGAATTTTTGATCTGGTTACTTCCAAAGCGCCAGTTAAAACTTACACGCACTGTACGGCTTTCCCATGCGCCGCCTCCTTTAATGTAGGAACCTCCAAAATCAGAGATCGCTGTCCAGGGATTCGTTTTGAAAATATCTGTAGCGGAAATTTTTACAGTAGCTTTCTTTTGAAAAATTGCCTTCTGCAAACCAACGTCTACACCGCCCTGTGGCTTTGTCTTCCAGGTAGCGCCCCAAACACTCGGACCATTAAAATAGCTGCTTACTTCAGCAGTGTAATCGTGGCCGAGGGTAAAGCTTTGCTGTACATATGCGCCATAGGAAGCAATATTAATGCTCAATGCTTTGTCATTGATGGCACCATCAAACAACTGGTAATTGTACCAGATATTAGCGTACCCGTTCCACCACTTGGTTATTGGCAATTGTGAACCAACACTGAAGCTGATTATTTGCTGGGTAGCCAGGTTTTTTTGCTGGATGTAAGTGGCATTTCCAGTGGTATCCGTTACCTGCGTAGCGTAGTCTTTTACATGGCTGTAACCCACTGTTGTATTGATCATACCGATAAATGTATGTGTCAACTCAACGCTGTTGGTATATTGCGGACGAAGAAATGCATTGCCTTTTTCATAGGTTAATTCATCCAGTTTATTTTCAAATGGATTTAAGTCCTGGTAAGTTGGCCTGTCGATCCTCCTGCTAAATGTTAAGTTAAATGCGTTCTTCTTGTTCGCGTTCCAGGTGACCGCAGCGCTTGGGAAGAAATCCAGGTAATTTCTTTTTACCCTGTTATCTTCCTGCACCGTTCCATCCGCCCTTGTCAAATGGCCTTCACTATTTGTTTGTTCAGCCCGCAGGCCTGCCTGTATGCTCCATTTTTCATTCAGTTCACGTTGATAATTTACGTAGGCTGCGTTTACATTTTCTTTGTACTTAAAATTATTGCTTCTTTCTAGTATTTTTACCGGTTCGCCATTTGCGTTATCGTTGAAAAAATCAAAGGTGTTCTTGGTTGTTACGAAAGATGTCTTAAGACCATATCCTAATTTTGCCTTTCCTAATTTCTGCTCAGCATCTACCTTGGCTGTGTAAATATCTATATCGGTTGGTGTATTGTTACGGTTGATGATACTGTACAATAAATTATTATTGCCGCCATAGTAATAGTTTGGCTGGTAGCTATGACCGGTTCCGCGAAACAACCCGTAATCGCCATCAAAATTTATCTCTCTTCCGCTTGTATCAACGTACCTGTAATTGATATTAAAATTAGCATTGGTGCGACTTCCGGGCACTGTATTGTAAGCCTGCAAACTCTTTATAAACTGACCGGTGGGTTTATAATAAATCGGCGTTGTGCTTGAACTTGTCCATTCATTTTCACCAAAACTTGTGGTGGCCATTATACCGATGGTGTTTTTACTGTTGATAAAATAATCGGCGCCCGCCTTTACATTTATATTTTTATTGGAGTTTATATTTTTACTTTTCTGATCATACAAAGTATCTTTCTGGATGCGGTAAAGGTTTAATAAATTTTGATAATCACCGATATTGGCGCTCACATTACTAAACAGGTTAACTTTTTTATCGCGGTAATTAACGTTCACAGATCCATTTCCTTTTGGAGTAACCCCCTGCACAAAACCCAGTGTCGCACTACCATTGGTACCAAATTTCTTATTCTTTTTCAGGCGGATATTTACAATACCTGCGTTACCACTTGCATCATATTTCGCACTTGGATTACTGATCATTTCGATCGCTTCAATGTCGTTGCTGTTAATGCTTTTAAGATAAGCGGCCAGGTCCTTGGTATCGAGTTGCATCATCTTGCCATCCACATAAACGCGTACGCCCGTTTTGCCTTTCATACTAATATTATCGTTATTATCCACCTGTACGCCCGGACTTTTTTGTAACAGTTCCAACGCATTGCTTCCGGTAGCGTTGATGCTTGCCTCTACATTAAAAATCGTTTTATCAGCTTTTACCTCGATCATCGGTTTCTTAGAGGTGATGGTAACACCTTGTAACTTTGAAACTGCGGGGGTAAGTGCGATAGTTTTGGCAGTAATTGTTTGACCGTCAATAGCTGTGAACACAGGTGAATAGCTGTTGTCAAAACCAACGAGTGAATAGCTCAGCAAATAATCGCCTGCTTTTGAAATAGATAAGTCAAATTTTCCGCCTGCATCGCTGATGGCTGCTTTTACGAGGCTACTATCCTTTGCCTGTAACAGAGAGACGGTTGTTGCAGGAAGTGCTTTGTTATTGTGATCGGTAACGTTGCCCGTTACCTTACCCTTCAACTGGGCCATTGATTGCATGGTAAGTAGCGTAAATATTGCAACCGCTACCATTTTCAAATTTCTCATTACAGTAATTTTTTTTTATTTTGATTTCGTATTGTAACGCAAAGCACTAAAAAATGTTACACCAAAAAATATCAAATGGGATGAATTGCAGTTTTGGGACGATGAATGGGATATGAACTCACATGAATATGTGATGAGCGCAATAAATAAAGGATGAATGATCGCGCTACCCGGAGCACAATGCCTGGCCGCGAATACATTAAGTTGTTTGATCATACTAAACAGAATTCGGCTGATGATGTGTTTCAAGGGATAAGGTTTACAGGATTGCAATGAAACTAATGTTTGGACAAGGATGATTCATTAATATCAGCCACCAAAAAATCAATTTCCTGGCATAAAAATCAGGCACGTATTCTTACCTTTATCGATATGTCCACAAGAAAATGGTTTTTTGCCCCCTTGCTTTTATTTTTTTTACCTGCTTACCTTCCTGCACAGCAATTTGGTGGTAATCCTTCGCTTATAAAATGGAAGCAGATCAACGATAAACAAAACAGGGTGATCTTCCCTTCGGGGATGGATAGCCAGGCTAACCGGATCAATAATATAAATCGCCTCCTGGGCAATACGACTGCCAATACGATCGGTGGAAAACAACGGAAGTGGAACATTGTTTTGCTGAACCAAACGATCATCCCTAATGCATACGTTCGCATGGCGCCGATCATTAGCGAGTTGAACATGACACCTGAACAAAATAGTTTCAACACGGGCAGCCTTCGCTGGGATGATAACCTGATCATCCATGAAAACAGGCACATGCAGCAGTTAAGCAATTTTAATAACGGCCTTACAAAAGTGTTTTCTTTTTTCCTTGGGCAGGAGGGGCAATTGCTGGCCAACGGTTTGACCATACCTGATTATTTTTTTGAAGGAGATGCGGTGTGGCAGGAAACGCTTGTAAGCGCGCAAGGCCGGGGAAGGATGCCGTCTTTTTACAATGGCATGAAGTCATTGTGGCTGGGTAATAAAAATTATTCGTGGATGAAATTGCGCAGCGGATCATTAAAAGATTACACACCGGATCATTATGAATTAGGCTACCAGGTGATCGCTTACGGATATGAAAAATACGGAGAAGACTTCTGGAAAAAAGTAACCGCGGATGCAGTGCGGTTCAAAGGTTTGTTCTTCGCTTTTAATACAGCCATTGAACGATATTCAGGAAAGACCTACCAGCAATTCAGAAAAGATGCGATGCAATATTTCAGAGAACGCTCCATTCCTGATTCGGCAATAAATACACCGGCAATAAATTTTATAACCGGCAATAAAAAGAACAATGTAACGGATTATCTTTTTCCTGATTATGTGAGCGATGATACCATTGTAGCTGTAAAGAAATCTTACAAAGAGGTCAATACATTTTACCTGTTGGTAAATGGACAGGAACAAAAGATAAGGGTAAAGGATTTTGTGATCGACGATTATTATTCTTACCGCCATGGGAAAATAGTGTACGCTGCATACCGGTCGGATCCGCGTTGGGGAAACAGGAATTATAGTGTTATCCAATTACTGGATATCTATACCGGGAAACAGCTACAGCTCAGTTCCAGCTCAAAATATTTTTCCCCCGATATAAATAAAGATGGTACCGAAGTGCTGGCTGTAAGTGTGAACACCAATGGTACCAACTACCTCCACCGCATAGAAGTTAGCACCGGCCGGTTGATACTCGAGGTTCCTAATCCGCATAATTATTTTTATACCCAATCAAAATACCTCGATAACAACACGGCCATATCCGCTGTTAGAAATTCCGAAGGAAAAATGTGTTTGGTGAAAGTTGACCTGGCAAGCGGTGAAACGGAAAGGATAACACCATTTTCTTTTAACGTGATCGGCTACCCTTTTGTAAAAGGCGACACGGTATATTTCAGTGCCATGAATAAAAACGCGGATAAAATATTTGCTGTAAGACTGAGTGATAAAAAACTTTTCCAGGTAACCAGTAATATAAACGGTGTTTATCAGCCCGCAGTAAATACAAGGGGTGAAATGTTACTCTCGGCGTTCACCGCTGACGGCTCCAGGCTTGGTAAAGTAAATCTTGCCACAACAAAGTGGCTGGATGTAACAGATGAAAATTTTACGAATACGCCTGACCTGTACACCGTGGCCTCGCTCCGCAAAAAAGGGGCCGGCGTTTTATACACGCTTACCGACACTACCAGCCTTGTAACGGACTATAAGAAAGCGTTTCATCTTTTTAATTTCCACAGCTGGCGACCTGAAGTAAATGACCCGGAATATAGTTATCATCTCTACAGTGATAATATACTCAGTAGCTTTAGCAAGATAATCAGCTACACATACAATCGCTCAGACAGGAGTCAGAAAATCGGCTTTACTGAAGCTTTTGCAGGATGGTTCCCGGTACTGAGCCTTGGTACCGAATATACCATTAACAGGAACATAGATACTGCAGTTGGCAAAACAGTGCAATTCAGTTCTGCAAAATTAAATGCGGGTATATCTGTCCCGTTAAGCTTTACCGGTGGCAGAACTTCAAAGTACCTGAATTTTGGCGGCGGCTACAACCTGGAACAATTATATTACCGGGGCATTGGCAAAAATATTTTTAACAATAAAGCGGTAAAATATACCAATGCCTTTGTTAGTTTCAGCAATTCCGGCAGGCAGGCCAGGCAACATATCAATCCCCGCTGGGCGCAAAGTTTTTCACTGTCTTACCGGGATGCTTTTACCTTGATCAACAGTCATAAGTTGGTTGGTAACAGTTCGTTTTATTTCCCGGGATTATTTACCAACCACAGTCTCGTCATTAACGCCTCTTATCAAAAAAGGGATTCATTGCCCGACCTGTTCAGCAATACTTTTTCTTATTCCAGGGGATACGAATCTTTGAGCACCAGGCGCATGTACAAGCTGGGCGCCAATTATCATTTTCCATTATTCTATCCTGATTGGGGTTTTGGCAATATGATCTTTTTCCAGCGGGTACGTACCAACGCTTTTTATGATCATACCGTTGCGCGCGCAAAGGTAAATGGCATCCTGTCGGATATAAAAAGCCGAAGTGCCGGTGCAGAAATTTACTTCGATACAAAGGCATGGAATTCCTTACCCGTCAGTTTCGGTTTTC
>JBDSLD010000272.1:0-5105 GCA_039916545.1 Ferruginibacter sp. | reverse complement strand
CGTCATTGCTCCCTGTCAAATAATTGCCGGTTATTCCCCATGCTTTTATTTACGATAATAATTTCATTGTCAGTCAATGCACAGGGGTTTTTGAAAGCAAAAGGGACAAAAATCGTAAATGAAAAAGGAGAAAACTTTTTACTTAGAGGAATGGGACTGGGCGGCTGGATGGTGCAGGAAGGATACATGTTGCGCATTAACGGGGCGGGCCAGCAACATAAGATCAGGGAAAGGATAGCGGCTTTGCTAAGCCCGGAACAGACCCAGGAATTTTATGATACCTGGCTGGCAAATCACACCAGGAAGATCGATGTGGATTCTATGCATGCATGGGGTTTTAATTCCGTTCGCCTGCCGATGCATTACAACTTATATACGCTCCCTGTTGAGCAAGAACCTGTGGCCGGTGAAAATACCTGGCTTGAAAAGGGGTTTGCTATCACCGATAGTTTGCTGGCCTGGTGTAAAGCAAATGAAATGTACCTGGTACTTGATTTACATGCTGCTCCTGGCGGACAGGGCAATGACCTGAATATCTCGGACAGGGATGAATCAAAACCATCGCTTTGGGCGAGCGTGGCCAACCAGCAAAAAACAGTCGCACTATGGAAAAAATTAGCGGAGCGATATGCCAATGAACCGTGGATAGGCGGCTACGATATTTTGAATGAACCCAATGTTGGTTTTACCGATCCGGAGAAAGATAAAAATGGCCTGGCCGAAAAAAAGAATGAGCCGTTAAAGCAATTATTGATGGAGATCACCCATGCAATCCGGTCAGTAGATAAAAAGCATATCATCATTATCGAAGGCAACGGCTGGGGCAATAATTACAATGGGCTGCTGCCTGCCTGGGATGATAATATGGTGCTCAGCTTTCATAAATACTGGAACAACAATGACCAGGAATCAATTCGTAAGATCCTGTACACCAGGGATGATTTTAACATGCCGGTATGGTTGGGGGAAACAGGAGAAAATTCTAACGTTTGGTTTACCCAGGCCATCCGGTTATTTGAAAATAACAACATCGGTTGGGCATGGTGGCCCTTGAAAAAATCAGGAGCTAACAATCCATTGGAAATACGATCCAACCTCAACTATGATGACCTCGTAAATTACTGGAACGGTAAAGGCAAACAACCCAGGGAAAGCAATGTGTATAGCGGTTTGCTGGAATTGGCAACCTATACAAAACTGGAAAGTAATGTCTATCACAAGGATGTAATAGATGCGATGATGCGCCAGCCATTTTCAACGATTGCCATTCCATATAAGCAGCATAACATAGATAAAGGAAGCATTCTTAAAGCGGTGGAATACGACCTGGGAAGAAATGGAATTGCTTACTACGATATGGATACCGCCGACTACCATATATCAGGTAAACCCGGAGCCGGCAATCGTGGCCGTACCTTTAGAAATGATGGTGTGGATATCAGAAAGGACTCATCGCTTTACGAAAGTTATTATGTGAGTGACACAGAAGCAGGCGAATGGCTGCAATACACTGTCAACTCAACAAAAAAAAGCGTGTACACGTTGCGGGTAGAGATAGCTGCGGGCGCGGATACAGGGCGTATTTCGATTAGCGAAGGAAACAGGTTACTGGCAAAAGAAATAGCAATCCCGAACACAGGTGGCTTAAAAAAATGGCAAATGGTGCAAATAAAGAACATCGCCCTGGATAAGGGCAGGCAGGTGTTGAAAATCTATATTGTTAAGGGTGGGTTTAATTTGAAATCGATAAGGTTTGATTAGTTTACTGTTTATTGTTTACCGTTTGGCTTTTTATTAAGGCTACTTTTTTTTATGGCTAATATCGAATTCACTGAACTGCTCTGTAAACATTTACTGTTGAGTTCAAAAACATAGAAACAGTAAACAATCAACAGCAAATAAAATCGGTAAACTATTTTGATTCTCCCCTTTTATTTATACCTTAACAGGTAAATTTATTGTATGTCACAAAAAAAAATAATTGTAATATTTGGCGCCACCGGCGCGCAGGGTGGCGGTTTGGCGCATGCCATTTTAAATGATAAGGAAAGTGAATTTGCGGTTCGTGCAATTACAAGAGATCCCCATTCCGATAAGGCGATGGAACTGGCAAAGTTGGGTGCCGAAGTAGTAGCAGCGGATATCGATGACCATCAAAGCATTGTTAAGGCCATGGAAGGTGCTTACGGTGCTTTCTGTGTTACTTTTTTCTGGGCGCATTATTCACCGGAAAAAGAAATTGCTGAAATAAAAAGTATGGCCGAAGCCGCAAAAACAACGGGATTAAAACATGTGATCTGGTCAACGCTGGAAGACACAAGGAAATTCATACCGCTGGAGGATGACCGGATGCCAACATTGAGTGGAAAATATAAAGTGCCGCATTTTGACGGCAAAGGTGAATCCGATCATTTCTTTACAGACGCCGGCGTTCCGACTACATTTTTGCTGGCTTCTTTTTATTGGGAAAACCTAATTTACTTTGGCATGGGCCCAAAGCGGGGCGAGGATGGCGTGCTGGCGATTACCTATCCGATGGCAGATAAAAGAATGTCCTGCATAGCTTCAGAAGATATAGGTAAATGTGCATACGGCATTTTTAAAAAGGGTGATTCCCTGGTTGGTAAAACTGTAGGCATTGCCGGGGAACACATCACCTGTCAGCAGATGGCGACCGACTTAGCAAAAGCACTTGGCGAGGAAGTGAAGTACAATGAAATAACACCGGAAGTTTACAGGGGATTTGGCTTTCCCGGTGCCGATGACCTTGGAAACATGTTCCAGTTTTACCAGGAGTTTGAGACTGAATTTGCCGGTGCCCGGGATGTTGATTTTTCTAAGGAACTAAACCCTTCCCTTCAAACATTTGAAATATGGCTCGCTGAAAATGCAAAGCGCCTGCCGTTGGATTAGCCATAACTGAGCTGTTTCTGTAAGTAAACAATGTGATGATATTGTTATAATACCCTTCGATACCAAATTAAATTTGACAAAGGTTTTATATTTTCTATATTTGTCTACTTGCCAGGTAGACTAATAACTCAATGGCACCCTTCACCTTCAATAACGATAAGCCGGTAGTTTACAAGTCCTGACCTCAGAAATGATTTACACCGGTATTCCGGTAAATAATAATATTTAAATAAAAATTAAAATAAACGATTATGAGCCAACCACTTCATTTTGAAACATTGCAATTACATGCGGGTCAGCAAATTGACCCTACCACCAATTCAAGGGCCGTACCCATTTACCAAACCACTTCCTACGCCTTTAACAGCAATGAACATGCTGCTAATCTCTTTGGACTAAAGGAATTTGGTAATATTTATACCCGCATCATGAATCCTACCACCGATGTATTTGAGCAGCGGATAGCCGCTCTCGAAGGTGGTGTGGCTGCACTCGCTACATCTTCCGGCCAGGCTGCCCAATTTTTAGCGCTTAATAATATTTTACAGGCGGGCGATAATTTTGTTTCAACTACTTTTTTGTATGGCGGTACCTACAACCAGTTTAAGGTTGCTTTTAAAAGGTTAGGCATTGAGGTAAGGTTCGCAAATGGCGACGATGTGGAAAGTTTTGTAAAACACATCGACAAAAATACCAAAGCGATATACCTTGAAACGATCGGTAATCCACGCCTCAATATTCCTGATTTTGAAAAATTTGCCGCACTGGCAAAAGAATATGACCTTCCGCTGATAGTAGACAATACATTTGGCACTGCTGGTTACCTGTTCCGTCCGCTGGAGCATGGCGCGCATGTAGTGGTGCAATCTGCTACCAAATGGATCGGCGGCCACGGTACCAGCATCGGCGGTGTAATCGTTGACGGTGGCAATTACAACTGGGGCAATGGAAAATTCCCTCAGTTTACAGAACCAAGTGAGGGGTACCACGGACTTAAATTCTGGGATATCTTCGGCGAAGGAAATCCTTTGGGCATGCCCAATGTCGCATTCGCCATCCGGGCAAGGGTAGAAGGGTTGCGCGATTTTGGATCATCCCAAAGCCCTTTCAATTCGTTCCTGTTATTGCAGGGCCTTGAAACACTAAGCCTTCGGGTACAACGCCACGTTGATAATGCACTGGAACTTGCCCAATGGCTGGAAAAACATCCATCGGTAGATTTTGTTGAATACCCGGGATTACAAAGCAATCCGTATCATGAACTGGCAAAAAAATACCTGAAGAATGGATTTGGTGGCATACTGAATTTCGGCGTAAAAGGCGGAAAGGAAAACGCCGGCAAATTCATTAACGCTTTAAAATTAGTGAGCCATCTCGCCAATGTTGGAGATGCAAAAACCCTGGCGATTCACCCATCCTCAACTACTCATGAGCAATTAGGAGAAGAGGAACAGGCGACAGCGGGTGTATTGCCCAACCAGGTGCGCATCAGTGTGGGCATCGAACACATCGAAGACATCAAAGCAGATTTTGAACAGGCGTTTACAGCGGTATTTTCGGGTGAGTTGGTGGGGTGAGGATGAGATGTGGATACTGGATACTGGATACTGGATACTTGATACTTGATACTTGATACTGGATACTTGTACTGGATACTTGTACTGGATACTTGTACTGGATAATTGATACTGGAAAGATGATACTGGTACAAGGTGCTGATTTGGCTTCTTGTACCTGCTTTTCTTGTCGGTGAATACATTGTTTTTTTTAATAACTGCTTAGTTATTTGTTTCCTGTTCAATTTGTTTTACCGGCTAATTTAAAATTTGTACCATTTTTAATCCTTTAATTTTGGTGCAAATACGATCGCATGGCACAAATATTTACGCATACTGAAGCCTTCACTTTAGAGTCCGGCGCTACATTGTCACAATATCATCTTGCCTATACAACTTATGGAAGTCTGAACGACAATAAAGATAATGTGGTATGGATCTTTCATGCGCTTACAGCTAATAGTGATGCTACCGAATGGTGGCCAGGACTTGCAGGTGAAGGAAAATTATTTGATCCTGCGAACGATTTTATTGTTTGTGTAAATATACCCGGCAGTTGCTATGGGAGCATCAGCCCGCTGGACAGCAATCCTGCAACACAACTCCCCTGGTACCATGATTTTCCTTTTTTTACTA
>JBDSLD010000271.1:0-10065 GCA_039916545.1 Ferruginibacter sp. | reverse complement strand
ATCTGAATAATATTAATAAGGGGATAATTAGATTTCAATTTAGATAGGAAATACCCGATCAATAACCGGGGTTCTGTTTAAGGGCCGGATTGATGTCTATTTCTGACTGAGGGAATGGCAATACGTAATAATTTTCTATAAAAACCAGCGGTAATCCTCCCGGCGTTTTAATTTTTGGAAGCACTACATCTGCAATATGCCAGCGTTTCAAATCAAAATAGCGCTGTCCTTCCAGTGCCAGTTCAATACGCCTTTCATGACGGATATAATCTCTTAATCCTGCCTGCGAACTATATTTCACCCTGTCTACCGGTGGCATAGCGACGCCGGGTCTTGCCCTCACCTTGTCCAAAGCATCATACACGCCTGTGGAAGGACCTTCAGCTTCATTTTGCGCCTCTGCATACATCAGCAATACATCCGCATACCGGATGTGTACGTAATCCTGGTCGTAGGCAGAGTTGAACCCGCCGCTAAAGGGCGCTTGTGAAAGATCGACGTATTTCTGCATGTTGATCCCTGTCAGACTGGGCGCACCTGCCGGTTCGCCTGCGGGCCAGGTTACGTTCGGCAGGCGAATGGTCATTTTAAGTCTGGGATCACGGTTTAACCATGGTTTTGTAGCATCATACAATGGAGATTCAGTAATTGATTTTCCATCATTGCATTCGTAGGCATCTACCAGGTCGTAATACGGGTCGATATGAGATCCCCAGCCAAACTGTGTATTGGAAGCCCTGCCTTCGGTTATCTGTTGTGGCAGGTCGGGTGACGTGTACACAGTGGAGAACATTATTTCCGGGTTATTGGCCTGGCCAGGAGTAAGAAACAAGCCTTCATAATTTCCTCCCAAACTAAATTTCCCATCATCAATAACCTGCTTTGCTGCCGCGGCAGCTTCAGCCCATTTTTTTTCATATAATAATACTCTTGCCTTCAATGCGAGGGCGCTGCCCTTTACCGCATGGCCGGCATACGCCGTATTGGGCAGGTTGGCAATACCAAAATCCAGGTCTTCTTTAACAAAGGTTAGCACTTCTTCCTTAGGACTTTGAGCTACTTTGGCTTCATCGGCAGTAGCCGGGCTTTCCTTATAATAAATCACATCGCCATAAAAATTTACCAGGTCGAAATAAGCCAGCGCCCGCAGGAATTTAGCTTCTCCGACATACACATTTTTTTGATCCGGGTCAATGGCTTGTACTTTGTCAATGTTTCCCAAAAAATAATTGAACCCCGCGATCGCCCGGTAGTAGGAACCATAATTAACTCCATTCGTGCTGGGCGTAAGGTTTCCGGTAGACATGACGTCCATATTGTAACTGGCACCACCCCATTGCCCAAAGGCATTGTCAGTCAGGCAATCCAGGTAGCACCGGTTGTAGGTCAATGACCAGCAACTGTAAAGTTTGTTGTAACAACCAGCCAGCGCCATTTTTGCATCTGCATCGGTATTCCAGAAGGTGGCGCTTGAAATGGCGTCTGTCGGGTTTTTGTCTAATATCTTCCCGCAGGAAAAGGATAACATAAGAAATGCGGCGAGTATATAAAGCTGTTTAATTTTCATGATCTGATTTTTTAAAATTTAACGTTTAATCCAAAATTAAAACTGCGCAATTGCGGAAATTGATTCAGGTCTGCTCCTTCCGGACCTTCAGGGTCACCGTCTTTAAACTTTGTGAACGTCAATAAATTACTACCTGAAACATACACCGACAACTCTTTCGCTTTGATTGTTTTTAATATACTCTGCGGCAATGTATAGGATAAGTAAGTATTTTTCAATCGCAGGTAAGAACTGTTCTTCAGCAGAAAACTGGAGGTGTATCCATATACACCTGCGTAGGAAAAATCATGCACCGCGGGTACCGTATTGCTATGATTTTCCGGTGTCCAGGCATTTCGGTATTCTACACTTGGAGGGATACCTTCCCGGAAGGGAAAGGAGGTCCAGTTACCTGCATTTAAAAATGCAGTTGATCCTTCTACTGCCTGCAGGAAGACTGCCAGCGAAAAGCCTTTCCAGGCAAAATTCACACTCACGGAATAGTTATACTTGGGAAAGCGGGTGAAGCTTTTACGGTCGTTGGCGTCTATAATGCCATCACCGTTCTGGTCCTTCATTTTTAAATCTCCCGGTTTTGGATTGTTGTTTTGTTTTGCTGACTTATCAATTTCTGCCTGGTCCTGGAAAATACCAATCCATTCATATATGTAATAAGAATTATAAGGCAATCCTACTTCAATCGCCCCTTTGGTTGGGGTCAATATTGACACTACTTTATTTTTATTGGAAGATATCTGAAAATTTACATCATAGTGAAGTTGCCCTATGTTGTTGCTGTGGGTTAAAGCTAGTTCCATACCGGTATTGCGCACTGCGCCATCGTTGGTGGTAGGTCCGGAGAGACCAAGGCTGGCGGGAACGGGAAGTGTTGCCAAAATATCGTAGGCATCTTTTTTATACCAGTCAAAAACAAGTCCGAACAAGCCTTTGAAAACATCGACATCCACACCAAAGTCAAGAATCTTGGTTTTTTCCCAATGCAGATTTTTATCTGTCAACCGCGTGACCGCGACACCCTGGCTTACGGAACTTCCATAAGAATAATTGGCATTGCTGAATATATCCTGGTAAGGATAAAGGCCAATTTCCTGGTTTCCGAGCAATCCATAAGATCCGCGGAATTTAAGGTTATTGAGCCAACCCAGCTTGTCTTTCAAAAATTTCTCCTCTGATATCCGCCATCCGGCCGACAAGGAAGGAAATACGCCCCAGCGGTTATCTTCCTGTACCCTCGATGTTCCGTCATACCGAAGATTGGTTTCCAGTAAATATTTACCGCGGAAATCGTAAGCGATCCTTCCGAACAAAGACTGAAGGCCCCAGCCGGTGGATGTACCGCCCAGGTTCTGGCCGGTAGGGCTGCCGGCATTCAACTCCGCCAGTTCTGCCGTTGGAAACGTAATCCGGCTACCGGACAAGCTCCTGAAATTATTGGATTGTTGCTCATATCCCACCATCGCATTGATCTCATGATCACGAATTTTGGTATTGTATTTAAGCGTTGAATAAAGGGTAGGCGTAATGGAGGTAGTATTGTTATCGTACACACCCAAAGTGCCCGGGGTACCAACAGATTGATCAACTGCATAATCCGTTGCGCCGGGTAATTTTTGGTAATAGTAAAATTCGCCCGGAGTACTAAAGGTATGCAGTTTGCTAAAGTAGTTGTCGAAACCGATCGCGCCCTTGGTTTCCCATTGCAGGCCTTTGAGAATGTCAACAATTACATAGGCCTGTGCCTTTGCAGAATACGTATTATTCCTGTTATCTCCATTGGTATAAGCGATGGGCGCCCATACACTGAAGGCCTCGGTGTCATAGGCCCTGCCGGATGACTTTCTGCCATCCGGTAAAAACGGCATCGCCAAAGGTGTGCGATTATAAATCCCCCTCATCTGGTCAATGGCGCTACCACCTTGCGGCTCAATTGCGCTGATATGATTGAAATTGATAATTGTACCTATCTTAACCCGCTTCAATACCTGGTTTTCATAATTCAAATTTGCGGTGTATCGTTTAGCCGCATAAACCGGCAAAATACCTCCCTGGTCTGAATAGTTTAAAGAGAACCTGAACTTGCTCGTTTCAGTTGCTTTAGCAAAACTGAGTGAGTGATTATAGATCGTTGCTGTTTGAAAAATATATTCCGGCCAGTTAAAATTCGGATACTGAACCCTGTCTGTTGCATTTGCATAAGCGTCTATCTGCGCCTGTGTATATACTTCCGATTTTCCTGATCTTAAACGTGCCGCATTATACATCGTCATGTATTCTGCAGAATTCCAGATCAGGTCGAGCGTGCGTGTCGCATTTTGAATGCCGATGTCTAATTTATATTCAAGAGATGCTGCACCCAGTTTGGCCCGTTTCGTGGTAAGCAGTATAACGCCATTTGCCGCCCTTGCTCCGTAGATGGAAGCAGACGCCGCATCTTTTAACACTGTTACGCTCTCTATATCGCTCGGTGCAATATTGGATAGCGAGCCAAGGACACCATCAATCAAAACGAGGGGTGCGGAAGAGGCGCCAAAAGAGCCCATTCCCCTTACACGGATAAGCGGATTATCATTACCCGGCTTACCGGTAGGCTGGATAACTTCCAGGCCCGTCATCCTGCCCTGCAAAATGTTGCCTGCATTCGGCACGGAAATTTTGTCCAGTGTTTTAGCCGAAACGGAAGATACGGCCCCGGTCAGGTTCACTTTTTTCTGTGTGCCGTAGCCTACCACCACTACATCATCCAGGGTAGCATTGACATCCTGTAAGATAACGTCCAGGTTGGTTTTATTTTTCAGTGACACCGCTACTTTGGTATAACCAATATAACTCACTTCCACAGTATTTTTCTGCGATGTAACATTAAGTTTGAACATGCCATCTGCATCCGTTACTGTCGTGTTAGTTGTAGAGGTCTGGGTAACTGTAGCTCCGGCCAGCGGTTGACCATTTGCAGTTTTTACGGAGCCGGTAATGGTGATGGGCTGCTGAGCTTGCGTGTTCATATACGCGATGCATAGCAGCAGCCAGGACAGAAGAATTTTAACTTTCATACAGCAATGTTGGTTTTAATTAGCAATTATTAAAATTAAAAGTTTTCACTGTTGCAAAATGTTCTGTAATTATCAAGTTCATTTTGGTGATTATCTTTCGTTAGCCCGTATGTTAAAAAAGTTCGGCCAACCGGATTTCCTCAACACGTTTTTAGATTGTTTGACAATTTTTTAGATGGAAAAAACACCTGCAACCATTAATTGGCAGGCTTGATAAATGGGTTCTCAAACAAGCGGATCCAGGGATTTGTCGCTGGAACCTGCATCCTACTACTTGTGAGTGACAATTACAGACCAGGTGCAGCGCCCGCAAACAGCGCAACGCTCCCTGTTCAACATTTGAAGCGGCCACCAGGTATTTATGCTGTGTTATTACTTTTGCTAAGAAGGTTGCTTTAAAGAACAAAAATGGAATAATGATAATGGAACATGATTACCTACCTGTGATCGTAAAAGGAAATACAAAACCATTTTTACGTCGGTTATGACGCTCGTCCGCTTCTAATATATCCTTCTTCTTTTACTTGATTTCCTTCTAAATGTTAAGACAGCCCGGGTACTTATCAATCTACCAGTTGCCTTGCCGGCTGATGATGCCATTGATTGCTATGAATATTTGTTCAGCTATGTTTCTCATTCCTTTATCGCCCGGGTGCATGCCAATTCCAGTAACTGTCCATTTTTCTCTGTTGCCTTTATAACCCGCCTCATTTTTTGCATAATTAGTGCTGTCCAGCAGTGGTAAATGGGAAATATCTACCAAAAAGCTATTTGTTTTTGCTGTAACGCTATCTACCATTTTATTCTTAATTAAAGACGGGAAAAAAGGGGTGGTACAAATGACAGGCAAAGGTCTTCCGCTTTGTAAAGACTTGATAAGGTCAATATATTTACTTTGAAACAATGGTAACCCTTCTTCATTTACATTTTCTCCCAATTGAAAAATTGCCATATCGGGCTTATATAATATAAGGCTGTCAATAGTTGTTTGCGACAATGAATTCGGATGTCTTTCGAAGTCTGCAAAATTGGCCACCCTGAATATTATTTTTTTACCCGGCAACTTTGCAGACACTTTTGCCAACAGTATATGAACATAATCTTCACTGATTTTTGAAGCTGCCATTCCACTCTTATGTGACCACCCGATACTTTCTAAAGCCGGGTGTATCGACAGACTATTCCCTAAGACGAGTACCCGGAATGATGCGGTGCTGTTGCCGGTACTGAAGTCTTCATAAACCGGGTGAAAGTTATTGTTCATTGCAGATAATTCTTTTTCGGAAATAACCTTATCTGCAGTAGTTGCCTTCTTAATGATTGCTGTGTTGGAATCATTAGAAACAGGTTTTGAGTAATTTTCTTTTATTAAAAAAAAACCAAGAAGTGTTGCAGTCAGCACATTTGTAATTACCAGCAACTTCTTACTAAAAAAAGCAGCAATTTTTGTATTCATAATTTTACTATTAAAAAAATAATTATTTCAGCATAAGGTACTTGCGCCAGCATTGCAATGTCCGTCATTTTATGGTTTTTTAATTCGATGATATCTATTCATTGACAACCAGCCGCACCTGCCACGGATCAACATAAGGAATAATAAATTTTTGGTAGGGCCCGTCTGTTCCGGAAGAGCGGATAACTGTTTCCTTACAGTTCATATCGTACACCCTGATAGTTTTATTTTTACTTCTCAGCAGGAGTTCCACATTCCTGGCCGGATCAAAAGAAGAGTTGGTGAATGCAAGCGCAATCTTATTATCCTTCGGCTCACGGATCCAGCAATTTATTTTATGAAACGAGTTGATGTAACCGGGAAGCTGCTCTTTGGAAAGCCATCGGAAAACTGTTTTTACCTGCGTATTTTTTGCGAGGTTACCCATTGATGTCCAGGGATAATAGCCCAATACGCAAATGCGTCCGCCAAGACTGTTTTCAAATACGCCCATGGTACAGTCTCCCACAACTTTCTCGCTGTAATCGATCAACTCGGAAAGGATTTGCGCACGCTCATTTGTCTTTTTAAAAGTAAACGCAGGAACCATCCAGAAGGACTGGCGGTTATCTCTCCTTCGCCCGGCAAATTTTCCATTTAGCGGATGATTTGTTAATCTTTCGATTCTGTCTTTGGTATCCGATCTGACCACTTCAAATCCCGTAAGATCAGCATAACCAAGCTCATTCAATTGCTGCAACGCTTCTGCGTCGAGGTAGAGACCGGCAGATAAAAGTTTTTTAATCTCGTCTTTCGAAAGCGAATAAACCATGTCCGCGGTCAATAGGTTTACAGGCGCATCTTTTTGCTGATAGCTTACGGGGATACCATTCTCATAAATTTCATAAGAATTCAATGGAGCTTTGCTGGTGAACCAACTTCCGTTAACCGGGTTGCCGGCGCTTTCACTATTCTTATCCCAGTAAGACATCGCCCCTACTAGCGGCGTTCTCCCCAGGTGTTTGGCCATCAGGTCCAGAAAAGGCCTGACCTGTTGTAATGTCCGGGCCAGTGGTTCATATTCATCCAGCGGCTCATCATAAAAAGTAAGTACATTATAGGCTGTACCGGTGCAGCCTGCCGCGATGTAGGTAGCCGCTTCAAACGCTGCCATGGTCGCAGATTTCTTAAACCGGGGGTAAGGGAAATTTTCAATTTCGGATTGAATGGACACCACCTCTTTCGGTAACATCGACGCCTGCCGTCCAATCGAATGCGCTTTACCAATAAAAGCGCCCGGAGTTAAATCGTCATAGGATCCGCCCCCCGGTCGCCACATCACCGGGATCTTGTCCGGGCCTTCCAATATTTTTGACCAGTTCTCAAAATCGTATCCTGCATAAAAAAGATCACTCGACATAAATCCAAGCGCAATTTTCCGGTCTACGGCATGTACTGTTTTTTCGATCATCCGGAACAAATTAGAAAGGGTATTCCTGTTATGCTGCAGCCAGTCTCTCCGCAATTTCAGTTTTTTATCCAGCGGGCCTTCATCCATTGCTTTTTTCAAACTTTCACGGCTATACTTTGTTCCGTATTCTTTTTCAAAAATACCTAAGCAGTTATCGCAAAAACAAGCGTAGGTGACAAACCCATAAGACTTCATACGCACATCGTCATCGATCCAGATATAATCAGGCCGGGCCAATGCCGTTGCCTTGTACACCGGCCGGATATATTCTTCCCTGAATGTCTCGTCGTTTGGACAATAAGCGCCGTCGTAAGTGCGGCCTTCGATATCCGTCATGTGCGTGAATGATCCATGCACGGAATACTCCAGGTTCTCATTTAAATGCCCTACGGTGTTAAGCACATTTATGCCTGTCTTGTAACCGCGGGCCCGTGCTGCTGCCATCCTGTCTTTGAAAATACCCACCCTGTATTTAAGCGTATCCAGTGGAATAGGCGGATGCGTTGCGGACGTAAAAAAAGTGATCTCGTTGGTAAGGCCTTTGTACTTATCGAAATAATCGAGGAGGCCGTTAAACCTTGTTTCAGATATCGACTGTCCAATGCTTATTCTGAAGGAAATAAATGCATTTCCCTTCGCGGCAACAGGTTTTTCATCCTGGGCATTGAGCCGCAATGAGCAGCACAGGATTAAAACGGCCACGAGGCTGGTATATAAAAATGGAGCAGCGCATTTTACTAAATTTTTTTCGTTTTTGATGCTCATTCAATTTTTATTTACAAGCATGAGTTTTTCAAATATTGACCTGGAAAAGCTGGCGGAATAAATTATCCGTAACTCACGATGAACTGATCAGGTCTACATCAGCAGTTCCTGTTTAATTCTACCCCAATAATAATGCGCTTTATTTAAAATAATGTCCTGTAATTATCCATTAGTTTCCACAGTTTATCTCCGGGACGATATTTGATGGCAAACTGACCTTCGAACAGGGGAATAAATTAACCAACATAAATAAAACCCTGTCAGCGGTGTTGTTGTGTCCTCGGATCAACAGGCGAACATGGCTGCTCTAAAAGCTCCCTGGGTCATAAAGCCACAGGTGCTGATAAAACGTTTAAAAGGTGGGCTTCGGCCCTTGGTAAGAAAACGCAACGGCGGCCTTAACGAAGGATTTGTAATCACTTTTGATCCATAGCAACCAGCGTGGTTCTGATATTTACTGTACTGTTTCAGATCAAGGTCTTGATGAATGATCTCAAGATGAAAAGCCTGGTGCCACGCTATTTCGATAGTAGATCGTCGGTGGCACCGGGATATTATAAAGAGCGCCATATTACAGGTGCCCCAATTAATGCCAATCATTTACATGAGTTATTTAAAGACACACTGAAAACATTTGAATTTAAATACGAGCATATTACCCTTTTAAAAGAAAAAATACTAACTATTTTGTATGAAAAATTGAAAGACCACCTTCAGGATCAGGCGCACGTAAAAAAGTGCCTTTCAGAATTGACAAAAAAGATAGAAAATCTGGAAATAAAGTACATAGAGGAAAATATGGAGAAGAGATTATACGAAAAATTTTTGCTAAAGTATCAAGCTGATAAAATCGAATTAGAGCAAAAACTTATCAACCACACGGCAAATAGTTCAAACCTTGAAAAGTCGGTTTTGAAGGGCCTTGAAATAGCTAAAAATATCAGTGCTGTATGGACTTCCAGCGATTTTTATGGTAAACAGAAATTACAGAATTTAGTCTTTCCCGAAGGTATTTTATATAATAAGGAAAAAGATGCATTCAAACTTTGAGAATAAATTCTCTGTTCGTCGAAATCGCAGGCCTGGAAAGGGTTTCAGAAAAAAAGAAAAGTGATTACTTAATGAAAAGTAACCACCAATCGCAACGTGTGACCTCGATCGGATTCAAACACTTAACCTCTTGATCGTAGTTATGTGCTCGATTCAGTTCAGCTACGAAGTTTTCTTAAATCCTGCACAAAATAACTTCAAACCCTTCAAACAGGTAGTGAAATTTTCTACTGTTTTGATTTTTCTATTTTTGAAAAATAACCTGAAGATTGTATATTAATGGGATAAGGATACTCAAATTTATTCTGAATAAATGCCAACCCGTAAGGATTATAAATTATGTTTGCTACCCAAACCATAAAAAATCCTGAAACACAATATTGTACTGTATTTCAGGATCTAGTCTGTGGAGCTGCAGGGAGTCGAACCCTGGTCCAAACACATTCGCCGTAAGCTTTCTACATGTTTATTGCTGCATTAATTGTTGGGAAATAGCCGGGGCAACACGAACCAACCGTAACCTTAGATGAATGATCTTAAGCAATGGTCACATCATTCCATTGCAGCATCCTGTTTCTTTTTTGAGTCGGCGGAGGAACTTGGTAACAGGCCAACCTGTTCAACGGCCCTAATGGTTACGAGTCTATCGACTACGCAGCCATGGCATACTGAGTATTGCCATTTGAAGTTTTGGGTATTCAGATTTAAGTGCTAATTATCCAACGCA
>JBDSLD010000270.1:0-7590 GCA_039916545.1 Ferruginibacter sp. | reverse complement strand
AACGCCCGGTGGAGATCAGGTAAATACCAAACGCCAACACTGTCAGTTGGGCCAGCCCTGCAAATAAGCCGTACACCGGGATAAAAATATTATTGGCGATACCTGCTGCAATTGCCGTTGTGTAGTTTTGGTTATTGGCTTCTTCAAAACGGTTCCTGAAATAATCCCGTCGATTAAAAGCGATGATCACTTTAAAATTGTGCAGGCTTTCCTGTATCTCTGCGCTAAGCGATCCAGTTCGTTTCAGGCTGAGCGCATTTCTCTTTTTTACCCAGGGAGTGCTGAATTTTGTAAATACCAGGATCAATACACCTGGTATTAAAGTCGCAATGCCAAGCCGGAAATTGATGACCAGCAGGAAAATTCCGGCACCGGTCATGGTAGCGATCGTGCCGATGAACTGCATCAATGACTGGGAAAAGAATTGATTTATTTTATCGGTATCATTGTTAACCCTTGAAATAAGATCACCAGCTTTATTTTGGTTAAAGAAGGCGACGGGCAGATCCTGCAGTTTATTAAAAATAGTATTGCGGAGCTTGAATAACATTCTTTGTCCAACGCCGCCCATCAATCTTGTCTGCAGGTAACTCGCCACAAATGCCACCAGGTACATTCCAAGTAAAATAGCCGCCCATTTCAGTACACCCTCATAATTTTTATTTACCACGTAAGTATCAATTACATGACCGATTATGAAAGGGCCAAGCAGGTTAAGTCCGGAGTTGGCTAGTATCGCGCACAATGCAAATAACAGCACTTTGCGCTCCTCCGTTATAAGTTGCAACAATTTTTGCAGGGCCCGCAACGTGGTTGATTTTTGTTGCCTGGAATAAATATCATTCAGGTTGTAATTCATAATTGCTGGTACTCTGCTGTGAATTAAAAATTTGTACGTATTCCGGACTTTGCTTCATCAATTCTTCGTGCCTGCCGGTGGCAATTATTTCACCTTCCATTAAAACGATTATCTGGTCAAAATGCTCCACTGTGGAAATTTTCTGTGTTACAGAAATTAATGTGATGCCCGGGTAATTCTCCCGCAGGTTTTTTAATATTTTCATTTCCGTATTCGAATCTACGCGGGCGGTAAAATCATCCAGCAATAATATTTTGGGTGTAATGGCCAATGCTCTTGCAAGCATGATACGCTGCTTTTGCCCGCCGGAAAGGCTGCTGCCTCTTTCCGATACAACTGTATCTAATTTTAACGGAAGCGAATCAATAAAGTCTTTCAACTCTGCTGTAGCAATGGCTTTAGCGAGTGACTCGTCAGTGACCTTATCACTGAAGGCGATGTTCTCACGAATGGTCATGTTAAAAAGTATGCTGTCCTGGAAAACAAATCCTACCTGGCTATAAAAACTTTCCTTGTCATAACCGGCAATGTCTTCGCCATCATACAACACAGCTCCTTCGGTAGCCTTTTTCAGACCAGTGAGCAGGTACAACAATTGCGTTTTTCCCGCGGCTGTAGGGCCAATGACCGCCAATGCGGAACCACCTGCAATTGAAAAACTTACATTCTTCAGCGCAGGTTTCTGACCGTAAATCAAGGAGACATTTTTGAGTTCAATATTGCCCTTTAAGGGTCGCTTTACTAAGGCTACTTCAGGCTGTTCCGGCACATTCAACACCACACTGATGCGCTGGTAACTTGCGGTAGCCTGGGCGATCACATTGCTCATAAAACCGATTACCAGGATAGGGAAAATGAGGAGTGATAAGTAACTGTTGAAAGCAGCAAAATCTCCCAGCGACATAGTGCCAGTTATAACAAAATGACCGCCCATGGTCAGTATGGCCAACCCTGCCAGGTTAGCGGTGAAAATAATCACCGGTATCAATCCTGCAAATAATCGCAGGATGCTCAGGCCAAGTTTTTTAGCCTCGGTATTGGCGGAAAGAAATTTATCATATTCCAACTGCTGAGAATTAATGACCCTTATCAATGCGGCGCCGATAATACTTTCGTTCATCACTTTGTTGAGCCTGTCAATTATTTGCCTGCTTTGCATGAATATGACCCGCACTTTTTTCAACACGTAAAAGAAGGTGCCGCCAATAATGGGTACAATGGCAACGATAGCAAGTGCCAGTTTCCAATTGATGGTAAACAGCATAATGCAGGCGCCAATAATAATTATGATGGATGACGCAATTGACACGATGGCCTGGGATACGAACATCTTTATCGAATCCACATCGGCAGTCAAATTGGTCAGCAATTTAGAAGGATTGGCTTCTTCAACAAAGGCATGTGTCTGCATGGATATTTTATGCGCAAGCTTTGAGCGCAGGTCCCTGGCTACTTTTTCTGAAGTATACACCTGCACGATTCCCTGCAGCCAGGTAAATATAAAAATGATTATTGCGGCCGATATAAATTTGATCAATACGTCTTGCAATACATAATTGCCCGGATAAGAATCAATGCCATTTGCTATTATTTTCGGTAGCGCAAGGTTGATCCCATTGCTCAGCAATGCAAAAAATATAAGCAGGAAGATCATGCCCTGGTATGGTTTAAGCAAACTGGATATACCAGGACCTTTGGGAATATCAGACTTTGCTGCCTTTTTTGCCATGCTTACCGCCAGTTAATAATTACTGAAAATAATCAAAAAAAAGCAAGTTAAATGATCAAGCTTTTTTATTAAATATATCTCAATTTAGCTAAAATAGTAGTAACAGGGATTAATCAAATCTTATTACTTTTTAGTATCTCCATCACATCTTCTTTTCTCCTGCGGGATATTTCTACTTTGGAAGAATCACTCATGTTAAGTGTTCCATCTGTTCTGTAATTAATGACGTGTATCTTATTTACGAGATGAGATTTATGGATGCGGATAAAGCCATAGTTCATCAGGATATCCTCATAATTTTTCATCGTGTAAGTGGTGAGCACCGGCGGCTTATTTACAAAAAAGAATTTAGTATAATTGCCCTCTCCCTCCAAACGAATGATGTCTTCAGGCTTATAAAAAAAGGTACCTTTTAATGTGGGCAGCGCCAGTTTAAAATCTTTTTTATCCGTCACATTTAAGTTGTCCATGAAATTATTGTAGAGCGAACGGTGGCCGGCATGGCCGTGTTGCCTTTCGGTAAAACGATTAAAAGCATTTCGTAATTCATCGGCATCGATGGGTTTCAGTAAATAATCGAGGGCACTGAAACGGATGGCATCAATCGCATATTCATCATGGGCGGTTGTAAAAATGATGCTGAAATTTACCTGTGGCAGTTGCTTTAATAATTCAAATCCGCTCATTACCGGCATGTGAATATCGAGGAACAATAACTGCGGCTCAGAGTTCTTTAAAAGAAGCAGCCCCTCGTACACATCAGTAGTTGTCTTAAGCAATGTTATCTCTGGAATATAGTGCTTGATCATGAGCGACAATGTTTTTACCGCAGTGGTTTCATCATCGATTATTAATGCTTTGATCGTACTCATAATTTTTTATTTCCGATAAATATTTTTAGTGTTACCTGTGTACCCTGCACTGACCCATTCACATCTGTAATATCTGAAATAGCGGCATCAAAAGGTTTATCATACTGCTGTTGTAATAACTTTAACCGTTGCTGCACCAATGACATGCCCTTCGACTCATATTTCGTACTACCTGTTAAATTGCCTTGTTTTAGTTTAGCGGCAGCCGTTCTGCCAATGCCATTGTCCCTGATCGTCGCCAGCAGGATATCATCCGTATGCAAGTCGAAATAAATGCTGAGGCTACGCTCTTTGTATAGTGGCATCAGGCCATGCCAGATCGCGTTTTCCACGAATGGCTGCAGCATCATCGGCGGTATTTTAATTTCCGCCGGTTCAATTTCTTCTGTCATATTTATTTGCCAGTTAAAGCTTTCGCCAAAACGAAATTGCTCCAGTTGCAGGTAAGAACCAAGTATTTCTATTTCCTTTTCCAGCGTGATAAATTGCTGGGTGCTGCAATGCAATATTTCCCTTTGCAGTTTCGAAAATTTAGACAGGTACTTATTTGCTTCCACCACATTGCCTTGTAAAATATAATGCTGCACACTATTGAGGGCATTAAAAATAAAATGCGGATTCATTTGCATGCGAAGGGCAGTAAGTTGAGAAGTGGCAACGTCCTTATTAAGCCGCAATACTTCCATCTCCTTTTTGCGGGTTTGCTGCTCTGCTTTAATGATATCGATTTTACCGGCACACAATGAAGCGATTGTGAGCAGTATTTGCAAATGTCTTTCTGTATAAAAATTATAATGAGAATGCTCGCTGTCTATCACACCCAATACTTCTCCATTGTTTATGATGGGTACAGCGATCTCGGAAAGCCGGTTGGAATCATCCACGATGTATCGCTCGCCCAACGACGGTAACGGTTACGATGTAAGTGATTACCGCAACATCATGAAAGATTTTGGAACGATGGCCGACTTTGATGCCTTGCTGAAAGGCTTGCATGAACGTGGCATCAAACTGGTAATGGACCTTGTTGTAAACCATAGCAGCGATGAGCATGAATGGTTCAAACAAAGCCGTAGCTCAAGAAATAATCCCTATCGCGAATACTATCACTGGTGGAACGCGGAAGATGGGAAACCTCCATACAGGTATAGTTTATTCGATATAAACCATGACGCCTGGATGTATGACTCTTTGACCAATGCATACTATTTGCATTACTTCTCCTGCAAGCAGCCGGACCTTAATTGGGAGAATCCTAAACTACGAAATGAAGTATATGACATCATGAAATTTTGGGCAGGTAAAGGAATTGATGGGTTCAGGCTTGATGCCTTTCAGTTTGCAGCGAAGGATACTACTTTTCCTATGTTCCCAAAAGGTTTTGAAAAAAACTTTATGCCTTATTATGCCATGCAGGGCAATCTACACGGCTACCTGCAGGAAATGAATCAAGAAGTGCTTGGTAAATATAATGTGATGAGTGTATCAGAAGGCGCCGGCAATTCATACGAAGATGCACACAACCTGGTTAATGCGGAGCGTAAAGAATTAAATATGGCCCATGCATTTGAAGGCGTTGATATAGCAAAGCCGGAAGGTTATAGTTTGTTGCATTTTAAAAATGTTTTTTCCCGTTGGGATAGCGCGTTCGCAAACAACGGATGGCTATCTATTTTCCTGGCCAACCATGACCAGGCAAGAATGGTGAGCAGGTTTGGCAATGCAAGTCCGCCGTTCAGGGAATTGTCCGCTAAACTTTTTGCCACTTTTATTTTATCAATGCGTGGCACACCCTATTATTACAATGGAGATGAGCTGGGCATGACCAATGCCGGTTTTGATAAGATAGAAGATTACCGCGATATGTCTACACTAAATGAATACAGGCACCAACAAGATATAGGCGGTGACATGAATAAATTTATGGAGCGGATCAAGTTCGAATGCAGGGACAACGGCCGTACGCCTTTTCAATGGGATGGCACTTCCAACGCAGGTTTTACTACAGGAACGCCCTGGATAAAAGTAAATTCAAACTATAATAAAATAAATTATGCGGCACAGGAAAATGATCCCAACAGCGTGGTAAATTATTTTAGAAAGGTGGTTAAGCTCCGTAAAGACAACCTCACATTGGTGTATGGAAAATATACCTTGCTTGATAAATGTAATCCAAAAGTATATGCTTACACAAGAGTATATGAAGGACATAAAATGCTTGTACTGCTTAATTTTTCTGCAACAAAAGCAACGGCTGATATTAAATTAGATATGAAAAATGTAAACCTATTGATATCCAACTATAAAAATGCTCCGGCAAATAATATCACGAAATTCCAGGTAACACTGATGCCATACGAAGCGATCATTTATAAACTGTAAAAGGAAGGGTTGATATAAATAAATCAGGTGTTGGTCCTGCCTTTAGATTGTAATTCCCGGCCGTAAATATCGGGGAGCATCAGTCCGAACCTTACAACAATTATCCTTGTGAAAAATATTAAAGCAATACTGATCACATCTATCCAATCTTTGTTCAGACCGGCATACAGCAATAAAAAATAAGCACAACCGCCGACGATAGCCGCAGTAGCATAAATTTCTTCCTGGAATATCATCGGGATATTATTTAATGAAATATCCCTGATCACTCCTCCAAAACATCCGGTGATCGTTCCCAGGGCAATGCAAATAATTGGATGAAGGCCGATCGTTATGCCTTTTTGTAATCCAAGCACAGTAAAAAATCCTAAGCCTAAAGAATCGAATATTAGCAATGTGATACGGAAGTTTTTAATAACGTTACTAAAGAAGATGGCAACTGTTGAGGTTATCACAATAATGATCGTGTAATCAATATTTCGTATCCAGGCTACCGGAAGGTCGCCGATCATGATGTCCCTTAAAGTACCGCCACCGATCGCTGTTATGAATGCGATGATCAGCACGCCGAAGAGATCCAGCTTTTTATGCATGGCTGCCGATACGCCGGAAATTGCAAAAGTGACAGTGCCAAGTATGTCGATCAGCTTTAGCAATTCATGTTTCATCTTTGTTGCAGTTTAACCGTAAAGTGATTTATTTTCAAAATTACTGTTGTGTCAATAATAAGCCGACGGTTTTTGTTACATGCCATTTCTTTGGATAAAGGTATTTTATCGCAGGGATAATATATCTTTATTGCTAAACCCTGATAGCCACAGTGATGAAAAATACCTTACTGATTGTAGTTCTATTGTTTATGGCTTTATTGTTTACCAACACGACCAATGCCAATATCACTATTGATTCTATTGTAACATCAGTAAGCACTTGTAACAATAACGGAAGTATTTCCATATTTGCAAAAACTACAGAAGGCAGCCTTTTATACAGCCTTACCTTTGGGCCGGTTACCTACCCGGTGCAAACAAGCAGCACATTTTCATCCTTGCCTGCCGGCGACTACACGATTGAAATTTCAAATACCGCCAATGAAAAGATAGTTACCCTTAAAACCGTCACCGGTAATTACCAGTTGCCTGATTTTGTGCCATTGGTAACTCCGCCTGATTGCCCGGATAACAGTACCGGCATCATCGATGGCAACCTGACTTCTTCCTCCGGGTTATCGCCTTACACCTGGGAATTGATTGCACCATCCCAAGTGACAAGGCCGCCTCAAAGCAGTGCCGTTTTTAGCGCTCTGCCGCAAGGCTCTTACACTTTGCGACTGACAGATGCCTGTAACAATATACAAACAAAATCAGTGATCATATTTGCACCAGCAAACACAATGACATATTTAGGTGAGACCGTGCATATCACAGGTTGCGATACTGCTGAAGTAAATTTGCTGTTCCAGGTATCTGACGACCGGCCGCCTTATAAGTTAAGCTATACTGCCGGTGGCATCAATTACACGACAAATACTGCAAATGTTACTTACAATGGTTTGATACAGGTTAACTTTTTGACCCCAAACGTACATTACGGCGATGCATTCACCGATATCTTTGTTACCAATGCCTGTGGCACCCGGGTTTATATTCCAAGGATCAATGCCTGCGCGTTTGTTTTTTCTGAAATGTATTCCATCTCGCCCGGGCCGAATTGTACCTCAGCGGCGCTTACTATATTTGGATTAGGCG
>JBDSLD010000269.1:0-4125 GCA_039916545.1 Ferruginibacter sp. | reverse complement strand
GGCTTTCCGGACTAACAGGCGCCGGTGTGATATCATACCCGCCGATGCCGTTGGAACTTAACAGGACATAACCGCCTACCCCGGATACACCGCCCAGTTTCGGATCCCACAGGTAAAAATTATCCTGCACATTTGACCGGGTGAGGGTAGCAAAATTTATAGGAGAAGCAAAAGGATTAGGAATTGCTGTAAACCCGGTTGCACTGACATTGAATGCCTGGTCACCTGTTTTCAATGGACCGGTGGCGCGTAGCGTGGTGTTGGTAGGTGCGACTGTGTTTAAGCCCAATGGAGTTGACCGGTGTCCCCTGACAAATGTAAGGTAGGCATCGGCGTTCACATTGGTAGCGTTGGTGTTGCCAAGAGCTGTCCAGGAATTGGTAGCGCTGACATATTTTTTTATGGAAGCCATCGCTATCAGCGGGTTGTGATCAAATCCATTGACTGCCGTGCTGCCTTCTGTAATATGTGTACCGAAGCCAGGGTTAGGATCAGGAACAGCAGAAAAAGTAGTGGCATTTTCCTGCCAGGCTGCACTGATCTTTTGAGTACCTCCTACCGGTGCACTCAATATTCTCCAGGCACGGCGTGCAGGGATATAGCGCTCTACTGTTACATTGCCGGAAATGGTTCCCGTAACCGGCGCGACACGGGCAGTAGCGGTAGCTGAACTCTTCAGCGTAATGGCATTTCCTGTATTGAATGTACCGTTCTGCACTGTCAACACACCATACACATTTAAGGATGAAGCAAGCGTGGTAGTGGTTGGGGAAACTACGCTTAGGTTATTTAAGCTGTTCGCTGAATTTACAAATCTAAAAGTTGTATTGCCTGTTGATGGTTGAGTGATAATAAGATTGGATGCGGTGGTACCACTGAATGAACCGGCTCCTATCAGGTCAGCAACGGAAAGCGTAAATCCATTGATGCGTAACTGGCTGCCTGTTGGTATGTCAAGCCTGCCGCCAACTGTCCAGTTTGCAGTCAGGGTATAATTTGGTACCCGGTTTACCAGGTGGAAAGTTTTACCAACGGTAAAGTCGGGAGGGTTCGCCCCGCTGCCATCCATATTTTCACCCCAGGTTAACACATTATGCAGGTCTCCCGCTGGTTTTGAATAATATTCAGTAACCGGTGCAGCACCTGAAGGAAGGTCAATTAAAGCCGCGATAAGACCAAGACAATCGCTGCTGGTACCAGTGGTCAGGTTCAGTGAATTAGGGCCGGGAGTAAGAAAAGAAGTAACCACGAAAGACCGGATATCCCACAAATTTCCATTGTTGCCCGGGCCATTATTTGCACCGGGTACAGTATGGCCATCGAAGACTCCGCCTGCCGGCGCAATTTCTGTAGCATTTATACTCAAAGCGTCATCAGGGAAATCCTGTCCGTCACCTACGTGCAGTTGAATATTGGCAGCCCCGCCATTATAAACGATCCCGGAGAGCAATACATTCCAGCCTGCCGGATCTTCGGGAGCATCAGGATTGCCCGAGATCCCGGCAAAGAAAATGTTCGAATCATTTCCATCGAATATTACCACATCGCGGTTGTTGGAACTGTTCGCATCATTAAAGAACACTATCAGGGAGGCGCCATTTGGATTTAAATCACCAAAGCCACTCAGCACATAGGTGCCGTTGATTGTAGTCCGTACCAACGCAGTAACATCCGCGCGGTATGCCTGGCTATTGTTGTATCCCCAGCAGTTATTGTCGGAAACACCCAGGCCGGTACCAGTAACAGACGTACCGTTAACGAGAATCGTTCCACCCACATTGGTAGTGATATTGGTAACGCCACTCCAGTAAAGGTAGGCTCTTGTAATCGTGCCGGAAACGCCACTTAAAGCAATTTGGCCCGTCCCTATATCGCGCAGACCGCCAACACCTGCTGATACAAAATCAGTACTGAAGATCGTCGTGCTTTGGGCAACACTTCTGTTTAAACCCAGCCTTTTTGTTTTAACTATTTTTTTCTTTGCGGGAACCGGGTGGCAGTAAGCCGCAGATCCGCGCGCTGCATTTGTTTGTGCCTGTGAATCCGGGGATATGGCAAGAAATAGAATTGCCAGCACCAGGAATGATTTGACCAGGCCAGGTAAAATTTTACTTTTCATTTTTAAATTTTTAAAGTTTGGGGTATAATGATTATTTCTTTGACAGGATTGTATTTAAAAACAGTGATCGCGAAAATCAGGATTACTTCAGGCATCAGAGGGAATACTAAATAATTGGGCCCGTATAGGTGGTGCTTTGTCAAGGTCCTTCCTCCGTAAGGATCTTTGAAGGGTACGAATTTTCATCTTTATATTTATTTTAAATAGTTGACGACATAATTTTGCTCCGTTTGTAAATCAGCACGAATTACATGCGCAGCAGTTTCATCAATAAAATACTTTAAAAACTTTTATCGCGATAACTGTTTATAGATTGCATTACACAACCATATTGTTACTATATTTTGAACTAAAGAGAATAGAAAACCATACAACAATCGTATAGCAGGATATTTACATTCGAACCAATGTAATTGATTTGATAGTCTATCTTAAGATTATGGGAACGCGAAATCAGGTTCGGGTATAAACGTAAAAATTAATTTTGAAACTTACAAGCAAATATTATTTTTTTAATACAAATGATTTTGTTATTGAAATATATTTAAGCATTCCGGTGTGTAATTGTGTATAGGTTAAACCCGATGATACTATTTATTGTATTTTTAGCCTTCTTGTTTTACACCTGGAAATATTGTTAAAAGATCAACACCGTCAACTTTATTTAAACAAATGAAATTAATTATCCTCTTCGCAATAATTTATACCCAGGCCTGCACCTGTTTTGCCCAGGCAGGTATTGCTCCGCGACTTGATTCTGTATTCAATGCGCAATTTAAAAGTGGCGAGCCCGGCGGTGCTGTACTGATAGCGAAAAACGGCCAGGTCATATATGAAAAAGGGTTTGGTGTAGAAGACATCCAAACAAAAAAATTGATCACGCCCCATTCATTATTCAATTTGGGCAGCATCAGTAAAACCTTTGTGGCTTATGGTATCCTGAAGCTGGCCGGCGAAGGAAAGCTATCACTGGATGATAACCTGGAGAAATATTTTACCGGGTTTAAAAATCCTGCGCTTGCCCGGCAGATAAAGATCTACCACCTGCTTACACATACCAGCGGATTGCCCGATAACAGGAAAATAGCCGAAGACAGTATTTTTTATCTGACTGCTAAAGATGCTGAGAACTGGGCTTCCGTTATGCAGAATGATACACTGGAATTTAAACCAGGGGAAAAATGGAACTATTCGAATCCTGCATTTAACGGACTGGCACTGATCATCGAAAAAGTAACCGGGCAAAAGTGGCAGCAGTATATCAGCCGGTTAATTTTTAAACCGGCGGGCATGTTGCAGTCGACCATTACCAATGGTGACCATCCGAAAAAAGGAGTGGCGCATGGATATATTACAGGCACAGCCGGGCAATACATTGAGCGGGATTACGGCGAAGAACCTACTTTTTGTGCCGCTGGTAATGGCGGTATATGGAGCAGCGTTGAGGAACTTTGGAAATATGAACAGGCCATACAACGGCACGTATTTCTCGATAACGCTGCGATAGATAAATCCAGGAGCATTTATAAATTCCCCGGATGGAAAGGTGACGCACCAGCATTTATGGGACTGAGCTGGTTTATTTTTGGTGAAGGCGAAAATAAATTTATTGGCCATACCGGATCGCAGGGAGGATTTATCAGCGACTATGTGTGGCTGCCCGGCAAGAAGATTTTTTATGTGTTGCTTTGTAATACGCCCAAACAAATTGAGGAGATCAGGAAATCAGTAATGGCCATACTTGAGGGAAAAAATTAACCGGCTAAATATTTTTTATCCCTTATTAAATTTGTAAAAAATGAAAGGTAGTGCTTAAGATTAAATTAGATAAATTAATCCAGGCACTACCTTTTGATTTATAAACCGATGCGACTATTCTTATTTTTCTGTATCGCCGATGACCGCTTTTTTCTTCAGGTCATATCTTTTTTTCACAGCATAGCCAATGCCGACAGCTACCAGCGTGGTAATTCCAAGGTCCAGTGGCGCACTTGTGCCCGGATCAG
>JBDSLD010000268.1:0-4147 GCA_039916545.1 Ferruginibacter sp. | reverse complement strand
ATTGTTGAATCTGCCACCTTCCACATTGTCTTCTAAAATTAAAAAAATGGGTATCAAATATTGAGATTCTTCGGCACCCCCGTGCATACAATCAATCTGCCGCGGGCATCATCCTTGTGGCGATACTAATCCTGTTCCAGGCATTTATGGTAATGGCCGCCATTATTACAGCCGCCAAATAACGCTCCTCTAACACCTTCGCTGCCTGGTTGTAGGTTTCGTCAGATACCCTGTGGCTGATCAGTGTGACTTCTTCGGTTATTGATAAAATTGCCTGCTCTACTTCGGTAAAAAAAGAAGTGTCCCGCCAGGCGTTTAAAGCATAAATGCGTTGCTCGGCCACGTCTAATTTTCTTGCATCTTTTGTATGTAGGTTAATGCAGTAAGCACAGCCATTGATTTGCGAGGCTCTTATTTGAATCAATACTTTATGTATTGGGTTTAGCCTGGTGCCCAGTAAATATTTTTCGAGTGCATTCATAGCTTTATAAGCATCTGGTTCCAACTGCTGAATATTAATTCGATTGCTCATATCAATTAGTTCGTTTAAGGAAGTATTTCTATTGTGTAAAAGTTATTAAGCTAAATTCAGAAGTAGATTTTATATAAGCATTGCATCAAGGCTGATGGAAAGATTATATGCTTTACTTACCGGGCAATCGGTTTTTGCTCCGGTAGCATATTCTCTGAATTGGGCATCGCTAAGTCCGGGTATCCCGGCTTTTAGTGATAGATCCGAACTGGTAATCACACCACCTTCCAACGATATCGTACATTGAACTTCCAGGAAGTCCGGCTTAAAACCAGCCAGGGACAGGTCGAGGCTTAACTTCATGGCAAAGCATCCTGCATGCGCCGCTGCCATTAGCTCTTCCGGATTAGTACCCATCCCATCTCCGAAACGACTATCGAATGAATACCGTGTTTTATTGAGCACATTACTTTGGGTAGTAAGGAGCCCCATCCCTTCTTTGATCGTACCGTTCCAAACGGCGGTTGCTGTTCGTTTCACTATGTTGATTTAAAAATTTAATGAATGGACATTGATAAACCCCCTTACGGCCAGTTATTTAATCTGCCACTTGAAGAAGGTAACTTTCCTTCTTGAATGCTGAAAAATTGGTTCCCGTTGCCTTTTTAAAATATTTGCTGAAGTGTGAAATATCTACAAATCCCAGGTAATAAGCAATCTCTTTCATGCCTAAGCCTGCATAGGTGGCTTTACGCTTCGCCTCCAGTACAGTTCGATGCCGGATATGGCATCTGGCCGAATAGCCTGTTATTTTCTTTACTACCGTGTTGAGGTAATTTGGGGTAACAAAAAGCATCGCCGCATAGTCGCTCACCAATTTTGTGGTAATAAAATTTTTATCTACGTATGTTTTAAATTTCTGAACCAGCTCAATATCCCTGGTTTGTACAATATTGTGAAGGGAGTCCTCAAACTGTCTTGCGACATATACAAAAAATATCTTTAAATAACGCCTTAGCATCTCAATCCTAAACAAGTGATCATTATCCAATTCGTCGATCATTTTTTTCATGATTTCATTCATGTCGTGAGCAGCAGCAATTGATACAATGCAGGGAGATCTCGTTATGGACTGAATGATTGACGATTGATATGCAGAGGCATCTTCCCGCTCACCTATGCAAAAAAAAGATTCTGTGAAAGAAATGCTATAACCGAAAAAGCAGCCATTTGCTTGTAACCGATATACCTGATCAGGTCTTAAGCAAAAAAACATATTGTCGTTAATTTCAAATTCTTCCAGATCGATTAGACAATTTCCTTTTCCTTTAACTATCCACAAAGCTTCAAAATAAAAATGTTTATCAGCTTTAGGGATCGGGTGTAAATAGTTGTTTTCTTTACTTTCGATTATCCGAATAGCAAGAGGCGCTTCTTTAATTGCATAGAGAGAAGGTAGCATTTTTGGTTGATTTTGAATCAACTGTTTCTAAATACGTGCCTTATTTTATGCCGTTATAAATCAGTCAGTTACAAAATATCGAGTAAATCAAAACTCGAAAATTCGTAAAATAAAAACCTGGGTATTACGAAATTTCGTGATTTTAATTTGACCAGCGTCGTAAACCGGCAGGGGTAATTTAGTTTTACTACATATTGAATATTTGCGTTCCCCTTGATCCATTTTTATCTGATATATTTAAAACTATTTATGAATTGTTTTGTAGGCTATTTTATTTGGCTAACGGTGACATTCCTCAGTTTACTAATGATTGTATAAGGTGATTTATCCGCAAAGCTGAAATGATTTAAAAGAATCCCTTTTATAGTGTCATTTACGGCAGATACTGCCAGGACCAGGAAATCTTCATCATTTCCTTCCGGGTGCGCAAACCGGTAACATTCCTGAATAGAAAAATCCCGCGCCTGGATAAATGCCTTTTCCTGTATCCAAAAAAGGTTATTTCCAAATAGAATGAAATCTTCCAAGTAACCACGTTTGTGTAAATCTATCATTGCAAGCTGGTAGTTTAAATTAGTATGCATATGGCAATATTTTTTTCTGAGTGTGTCTTGAAAATGTATAAGATTTTAATTCTCCCAAAGGTCTAAGCCAAATAATCGTTTTGCAATGGATGAATCATCGGTTTTATTGTAAAAATGATGCAAATAACAAATTACTTTTTCAGCTGTCATTAGGTTGAAACTCCTGTGATTTTATTTTTTCCCGGTGGCGGGAGATCTGCCTGTATTCTCTTAAATATGAAATCAGATAGTGCTATTACTTCCAGCCTTTCGAGTGAAGTAGGAGAATTTTCAAAGGTAAAAGCATATTTAAAATGATTGATACTAAATTTTTCACCCAATAGCCATTTTTGCTGGCTGTTATGAACGCTAGTTTTGTTACATCAATTTACTTCAATCGTAATGCTTATGTCAGTCATCGTATGGCTCCTGGATCCTGCGCACAGCGAAATCACATTTAAAGTAAAACATCTTATGATCGCCACGGTTACTGGCAGGTTTAAAAGTTTTTATGTACGGGTAGAAACACAAACTGAAGATTTTAATACGGCATCACTTATTTCATTTTCCGCAAATACAGATACTCTTGATACCAATAATGAACAACGGGATAACCATCTTAAGTCTGCCGATTTTTTTGATATTAAAAATTACCGTGAGTTGGCGTTTTTCGCTAATAAGTATGAGTCCATGCAAGAAGAAGCGAAAGTTTTTGGAGACCTTACTATAAAAGATACTACACGTCCAGTGCTTTTAAAAATATTATTTGGTGGTGTAGCGATTGATTCTTATGGCCAAACCAAAGCGGGCTTTACAATTGAAACAAGCATAAGCAGGAAAGACTATGGTTTGACATGGAATTCTCTTACGGAGGCAGGTGGTGTTATTGTTGGTGACGAAATTAAAATTTATGGTGATATCCAATTGGTTAAACAAGTTTAAAAAACGAAGGTGTTTATTTATAAGTTATCTATTGGTATTTAACGCCGGCTTACTAAGACTTGGTATTTATTTTATATTGAATTTGACTAATTGGCTGGACATAAAAAATATCAATGCAAGGGCGATTCAAGTATCAATCGTATGCTTCTTTTTTAAACGCCGATAAATTATATTCATAAAAAGGGTAGTCGATAATTCATGCTACAAATCAATAGGTTGATAATTGCCGGGACTTCTTCCACTTCTATTTTACAACAAATATTTAGATAAACAATATTGTGAACCGGGTATGGAATTTAAAATCAGGTTTCTGTATCCACAAAAAAATTATCATGAAAAATACGATCTTACTGAGTCTTATAGTCGTAGTGACCATTTTTTCTACCGCCTGTACTCACAACGATGATACGCTTCCACACAAAACATTCGTACTGATACATGGTGCATGGCAAGGCGCCTGGGTTTGGCAAAATGTTAAGGCACAATTGGAAAGTAAAGGACAGCATGTAATTGTGGTAGAACTACCGGCACATGGCGACGATACTACCGCAGCATTAAACACTTCCATAGATATTTACAGAGACAGGGTTATCGCAGCTGTTAGTGAAGCATCTGGAAAAGTGATATTAGTGGGCCATAGTATGGGTGGTATGGTTATTTCTGCTGTTGCAGAAAAAATTCCCGGTCAAATTGAAAAGTTGGTGTACA
>JBDSLD010000267.1:0-29390 GCA_039916545.1 Ferruginibacter sp. | reverse complement strand
CGTACTGGTAGTCCCGCGGCGGCGAGAACGTCTCCTTGATCGTTCGCGCGCTCACCCACCGCAGCAGGTTCATCTTCGATCCCGCCTTGTCGTTGGTGCCCGACGCCCTGGCGCCGCCAAATGGCTGCTGCCCCACCACCGCACCAGTAGGTTTGTCATTTATATAAAAATTACCGGCACTAAAACGCAATTTATCAGTGGCGAGTTCCAATGCATACCTGTCCTGGGCAATTACCGCGCCTGTTAAAGCATAGGGAGAAGTACTGTCAACAAGTTTCAGCGCAGCTTCAAAATCATTTTCATCATACACATACAGGGTTAACACTGGTCCGAACAACTCTTCGCACATCGTTACATAGTTAGGATCGGTTGTTTCAATCAACGTAGGTTCAATAAAAAAGCCCTTTGATTTATCACAATTGCCGCCTGCAAGTATTTTTGCCTTGCTACCTTTCTTCTTTACACCTTTGATATAATTCTCCAATTTGTCAAAACTCTTTTCATCAATGACCGCATTTATAAAATTGGTAAAATCTTCCACGCTACCCATTTTCATCGTTTTTATCGCCGCTACCAATTTTTTCTTTATTTCATCGGCCAGGTTGGAAGGCAAATAAGCACGCGAAGCAGCGGAGCATTTTTGTCCCTGGTATTCAAATGCGCCCCTGGCCAGGGCAGTTACTACCACATCGGGGTCAGCGCTTTTATGCGCAATCACAAAATCCTTACCACCGGTTTCGCCCACGATGCGCGGGTAAGATTTATACACACCGGTATTTGCACCAATGGTCTTCCACATAAAGTTGAATACGCCCGTGCTACCGGTAAAATGAACACCGGCAAAGTCGCGATGACTGAAACAGATCTCGCCCAATACAGGCCCATCAACATATACCAGGTTGATCACACCATCTGGCAAGCCGGCTTCTTTTAAAACCTTCATCAATACATAAGCACTGAATATTTGTGTATGCGCACATTTCCAAACCACGGTATTTCCGCACATAGCAGCACTGGTCGGCAGGTTGCCGCCGATGGCTGTAAAATTGAAGGGCGTGATGGCCAGCACAAAACCTTCCAGCGGACGGTATTCAACACGGTTGTTCATGCCCGTTCCGCTGATGGGCTGTTGACGATAGATCTCACTCAAAAAATGCACATTGAAACGAAGAAAATCGATCATTTCGCAGGCGGCATCAATTTCAGCCTGGTAAGGGTTTTTACTTTGCCCAAGCATTGTACTAGCAACGATTGCCGGGCGATATTTTGTCGCTAAAAGATCCGCTGCTCTCAAGAAAATATTGGCGCGGTTTTCCCAACTTAACGTGGCCCATTTTGTTTTTGCTGCCAATGCCGCATCGATGGCATTTTTTACGTGTTCCGCATCTCCTTCGTGAAAATGACCAAGCAGGTGCTTAGTTTCATGTGGTGGCCTTATTTCCTTTTTATTACCATTCCTGATCTCTTCGCTCCCGATATACATGGGAACGTCCACGCGGGAACTTTTCATTTCCTTCAATTCTTTTTTCAGGGCGGCTTTTTCTTTGGTGCCGGGGGCATAGGTCAATACCGGTTCGTTGACTGGCATCGGGTAATAAAAATCTCCGTATTGCATACTTTTATTTTTTAGATAAGATAGCCTTCCATCATTTACAAATCTATCCCGGAAAGGTTGGCTGAAGAAAAATTTTTATTCAATAACCGGCAGTGCATTTTTACTAAATAATTAATTATTGATGGCAATGATCCTGAATGCATTTCCATCCTGGGCGAACCATACTTTACCCTCTTCACTCATGGCGCCCTTATCGTTGCGGAATATTTGGCTGAAATTTATTCTTGCGATAGATAAGCGGGCCTCCTTCGAAAATATTACATTATAATTCTTTATAAAATCCTCTTCTGTCTTGACGGTTTTTTGAATTGGGTAACGTACCAGTTTGGCAAGCTGCTCCTTGTCATTGTTCATTACCAGCAACTGCACTTTTTTCAGGAATAATTTAAAGCCTTTCACGTCAGTGAAACCGGCGTTTTCCCAGGAACTGGGCTTACTGCCGTCGCTGAAAACTGAATCATCTGTCATTTCTTCCTGCGTTAAGCCAGTACCCAAAATGCTATCTTTCAGGGTGTTACCCGTATCATTTCTTGGCGCAGGCGTATCGGCCAGTACCGGCGTGGAGTCAATTTTTGGAGCAGCAGCAGCAGTGGCGGAAGTTTCGCCAGGTGCTGTATTGTTATTACAGGCAAAAAGAAGAGATAGTGCAACAATGGGTAAAAGGATTTTTTTCATTGTTCAATACTTATTAAAATAAATAAAAAGATTAGTACAGTAACACAAGATACTTTTCTGCCGCATTAGGATGCATCCGCTTCCTTCTCACTCATCAGGTAAGCCTTAATAAACCCATCCAGTTCGCCATCCATCACAGGGGCCACATTACCCACTTCATAATCCGTGCGATGGTCCTTGATCATTTTATAGGGGTGAAATACATAGGATCGGATCTGGCTGCCCCATTCAATTTTCTTCTTGGAAGAATTGGTGGCATCCAGCGCTGCCTGCCGTTTGCGCATTTCTTCTTCATACAAACGGCTCTTTAACATGGACATCGCCTTTTCCCGGTTTTCGCCCTGGGTGCGGGCCTGCTGGCATTCCACAATGATACCACTGGGTTTATGGGTAAGCCGTACTGCTGTTTCTACTTTGTTTACATTCTGGCCACCACTGCCGCCACTCCTGAAAAATGCCCATTCCACATCTGCGGGGTTTACAGCTATTTCAATCGTATCATCGATCAACGGATAAACATATACACTGGCAAAAGAAGTATGCCGGCGCGCATTGCTGTCGAATGGACTGATACGCACCAGCCGGTGTACACCGCTTTCTGCCTTCAAAAACCCATAGGCGAAGGGACCATCGAACTGGAAAGTGCAGGTTTTAATACCGGCGCCATCGCCCCATTGCCAGTCCAGCTCGGTAACGGTCCAGCCCTGTTTTTCTCCGTACATACGGTACATACGGGCCAGCATTTCTGCCCAATCCTGGCTTTCGGTGCCTCCTGCGCCGCTGTTGATCTGCAATACCCCGGGAAGGGCATCGGTAGGCTCGTTCAGCGTGCTCTTGAATTCTGCTTCATCGATGGCGGTATTAGCCTTATCGTAAGCTTCCTTTACCTCTTCTTCCGTTGCTTCCAATTCTTTCCAGAAATCAAAGAGCACAGCAAAGTCATCTACCAGCGATTCTGCATCATGGTACATGTTTACCCAATACTCGTTTACTTTGGTTTCTTTTAAAATGGAAGTGGCCCGGGCATTATCATCCCAAAAACCCGGTGAAAGCGAGAGTTGTTTATCATTATTTATTTTGGCTTCTCTGTTAGCGACGTCAAAGAAACCTCCTCAAGACCAGCACACGGTCTCTCATATCCTTCAAATGCTCTGTTGTCATCCGGCAAAAATAAGGGATATTTTTAAACCGGCAAATCAGTTGTGCGAATTGTATGTGTCCAGGTTCTTTAAGGATTGCCAACTCTTAATTGGCTTCAGGTATCAGCAGGAATTCAATTAAGGTAGCAATCCTGAACTACAGGTAAGGTCAGTTAAGGCTTTGCGCATATTTCAGCAGTTTTTCCAAATCCCCCTTCTTATTAAAATTCATGTGTTGCTGATCCAGGTAATTTTTTATCTCCTTTTCATGAACGGGAAATACCTTCAAAAAATTTTTCTTATTTGCAATTAGGAAATCATCGGTTTTATCGGCGATCAAATAAGTATTTCTATAGGTAAAAACGGCATTCTCGTCGACACCCAGGAAGGCCGTTATCTGGCTATCGTTGGTAAAAGTAGAACTGGAACTAATGGCCGCGACGGAAGAATAAGTCCCATATGCACCTTTCTTTTCTTTCCCAATAAATTTAACCGTTTGATTTACAAATAGATTGTTGGCAGGATAATGGGTAACCTGCTCCAGGTAAATACCGTCATTAAAGTAGAACGAATCTTTTCCAACAATTACAATATCGAATACATCTGGCGTGATGAATTCCAGGGTATCATCAGCGGGATTGATAAAAAGCATTTTGCCTGACAATTGGTTATAATTCATTTTGCATTCAATAGCCTGGTTGCCTTCAAAAACGACTTTTCCCGCGGTATAATTTTTATACTTGAAAATCCGGTTCATTAATTTATCAGGCTGATCATTTACTGAATTTACAACAATAGGGGCTTGATTATCCTGGGCCCCGGATACATTGAAACAACCTAAGAAAAAGCAGCAAAATATGGTTGCCACATAAAAGAAAATACAGGTCTTTTGCGCGGAAGTTGTTTTTCTCCCTGGCGCGGTTTTCTTTTTTATATTGAACATCGGGTCACTTTAAAGTAGTCGAAATATATCATCATGCAGATCCGGGACTATCAAACACCAATCCTTATCCAGATAACTAACCTGGGTTATTGGCCATTATTTTTTTGGAAAATCCGGGCTCGCCATTACTTCTTCGATCTGCAGTGTGTGGCGCTTGCTGTGTGCACCCAGTAAGATCACCCATTCGTATCCATCCAGCATTCCAAAAAAAGGATGTGGAGTAATGTGACTGCGCAAATCATCTTTGGTGGTTTCAATATAATCAATGAGTTTATTCCTGTTCGTTAAAAAAACATCGACCGCTTCACCGGCAGTATTAAATTTACCCTTAGGCTGAATAGGTTCGGGTGCCTGCCCTTTTTTTGAACGGTCCAATAACATGACTTTAAGCTGGTCTTCTGTAAATTTAATTTCAGCTTTCTTTTCCGGGTTGGCAGGCTGCTTCAGTGAGTTTTCGGTGACCGTGAATATAAAAGTTTCTGCCAGGGCGATGTGCTCCATACATTGTCGGATACTCCATTTATCCGGCGCTGCTTTAAAGTCTAACTGCGCGTCGCTCAGGCCTTTTACGTGGGCTGTAAAATAATCACGTGTTTCTTTAAGATAGTCAGCACCTGCTTTTCTTTCTTCTTTTGTCAGCTCTCCCGTACCGGTTTTAAATCCCTGCAAAAGAAAAAATCCAATGGTTAAAATGGTCATTATTTTTTTCATACAAATCGTTTTGCATAAAAATACAATTCCTAAAGGACAAATAACAGTGTTTTATATATTATCCTTTGTGGGCATTTTTTCGGTGAAAAGTAAGGGTAGAATAATAAAAACAGCCGTTTACTGAATGAAGTATGCCGGCTGCTAAACGTACTTTAAAAATTTCTAAAACGCGTATTACATTTGTTTTGTGAAAGGGAAACGGGGCTAAAAAGAAGTTTTATAAATACGAGTTAATAGGTTTTTCTCATAGGATATTGGAAAAAACGGGGCCGGATTTCTATCCGGCCCCCTTATTTTAATGATGTATTTTTTATATCTACTTGCTTTCCACCAGCGAAAACTTCAATACAACTCTGTACAATTCATCCGGTACAAATGGCTTTAATACCATATCGTCAATTCCCAGTCCGCGTATTTCCGCTGCTACTTCATTTGGCAGACTTGCGGTAAGCGCAATGATCGGAATCGTGAATCCCTTTTCCCTTATTTTCCGGGTCGCATCAAAGCCATCCATCACCGGCATGTGCAGGTCCATTAACACCATTCTGTGCCGGTTGACATCAAGGCGATCCAACGCTTGCTGTCCATTTTCCGCCACTTCGATAATAGCGCCCCAGCCTTGTAAAAAACTTTTTGCGACCAGCACATTAATGTGGTTGTCTTCTACCAATAATATCTCAACGCCTGCGAGGGCCGAATTGCCTTCTTCACGTACCTGTTTGCGCGCACCAACTACGGTGAGTCCAGGGTTTTTACTAAGCGAAAATGTTTGTGTAAAATAAAAGTTAGATCCTTTGCCTGTCTCACTTTCCAACTTAAGTTCAGCCCCCTGCAATTCTAATATTTTTTTTGAGATGGCAAGTCCAAGCCCGGTACCGCCAAAACTGCGGGAGGTAGATGAATCAGCTTGTGTAAATTGCTCAAATATCAATTGCTGTTTTTCTTCAGAAATACCGATGCCGGTGTCTTTTATACTAAAGGTGATACTGATATTTTCATTGGTTTGCCCTGCTACTACAATTTCCATTGATACTTCTCCTTCCTGCGTGAATTTGATCGCGTTGCCCACCAGGTTGCTGATCACCTGTGTTAAGCGGGTAGGATCGCCCAGTACTTTAGGAAGGTGCGTTTCCGGAGTTTTTAAATTCAACTGGATACCTTTGTCCCCAACTGCTTTTTTTGATCCGGAAATGATATTGTGAAGGATATGATCAATATCCATTTCGATCAATTCAAACGTGATCTTCCCGGCTTCTATCTTGCTGTAATCTAAAATATTATTTACAATAGAAAGTAAATTCCCGGCTGAAAAAAGCAGCACATCCAATTGGTCTTTCTGGTCTTTCCTCGGATTATTTTTCAACATCAAATGACTCATGCCAATTACCGAATTAAGCGGCGTTCGGATCTCATGGCTCATCGTAGAAAGGAATTCACTTTTAGCCCTGGATCCCTGTTCAGCCTGGTTTTTTGCCTGTTGCAGCGAGTCGGCAAACCTGAAAGACAGTATAAGAGATTGCAGAAAGAAAAAAGTGACATACCCAACAAATATCACTATCCTGGAAGGGATCACAAATCCAAAATATCCCAGGTTTATGATCAGCAAAACAAGCATCAATACTGCCATGCTTATCAGCGCATACGCGGCGCCGGAACGTTTATTGATATAGGCCTTTCCAAATATAAATAAGACATATCCAATACAAAAAAACATCAGGAATAAGAATGGGTTAATGACCTGCGTAAATATCAGCGGCGTTGTTACGAGCGGGGTAATACTTACCAAAAGGCAAAAAACCGATATTGACTTAGCAAGGGGTTGGTAAATATCCTGCGGATATAATTGACGCACATATTCCACGAAAAGGAATACACTGCTGAACAAAGTAAAATATTCCAGCCTTAGCGTCAGTTCCCAATTAAGATCAGGAAAAACGCTGTGCAAAGCGTAGAACGCGCTCCCGACTATCCGGTAACTGTACATCATGCTAAATAGCGAAAATAAGAGCATTGCCTTATCATGTTTGCCAAAACGGTACAGACCAAAAAAGAACAATCCGCCCATAAACAGGCAACCTGCTAACAAAAAATCGCTGGCTATCCACCTTTCTTTGCTGGATTGCAGGTAGTCATTGCTACCAATTAATATCTCTTTTTTGATACCTCCTTTTGAATGTGAAAAGTTGGCGACCTGTAATACAAAATGCAGCGTGTCGGCACCTGAAGGCAGCGTTAATGTTTTAAATATCCAGTGAGGTGAATAATTTGCTTCAGAAGAATCGGGTATGCCATTGTTGGCAAAAATTTTTCCATTTATGTATAAGCGATACGAGGAATAAAACTCAGGAATAAACAACGCCAGTGGCACGGTATTTTTTGGCAGCAGTACTGTTAACTTATAAGTAGCGTACCCCTTGGCGGCCAAAGGTTGGCCATTGATTGTATTGCCATTCCACAGTTTTGGGAACTGGATAAAAACATTATTTGTAGTAGTGTCTGCGGGTGATAATAATTCCTTCCAGGTGAAACTCCATTCGCCATTTAATGCTACGGGATTTGCATTTAGATTTTCATTTCTTAAGTCAGCAATGCCAGCCTTAACAATGTTGGTGCTATCGGATGCTCCTGCTTTCTTGCAACAGAACATAGTGATAAATACCAGCGGTGCAAAATATCTAAACATCATTTTCAAGAATTAGTCTTAAATCTTTACTTCAAAATAAAGTTCCATCAAAATTTTATTCAATGAAGCCTTGCAGACGTTGAAAAAAAATTGGGCTGTATTTGCGTACAGCCCAATTTTTTGTGTACCGGTTATTTTTTCATTTAATGTTAAAATGTAATAAACGATTATTCAACTTGTAAATTGTAGAAAACAGTCTATTCCAATAAGAAAAAAATGGATTTTACAGTCGGCAATTAAAAAAGATCAATTACAAGTTTGTAAACAGTGAAGCACAGTACTAATACACTTGAGGCTATTATCAGCCTTACAGCTATTTTTTCCATGATTGAGGGTGAGTTTAGGGTTACGGATAAAATTTTTTGTGTTGCCAGTATAACGCACCCTCAGAATGGTTTATTATATTTCACCCCCGCTCCGTGTGGCTCTTTTGCTCATCTGGCTACGGTAAAAACCCCGAAATAAAAGTTGACCATCCGCAACATTTATTTTATATTTCTTATAATCTTATATATAAAGTATTTATTTTCAGACAAATATAATTGAGATAATATGTTAGTATTATTTGATCCTGAAATTATTTCAGTGGGATGTATTTGTAAGAAGTAGAATTTTTACTACAGAGACAGATTTTTTTAAATTGCCTTAGCGGATTTTTTTTTATTTAATAGTATGGTTATTGCTATATTTTTGCATCAAAATACCACAATGCAATTTAAATTCACCAAAAATATCCAGTTTACAAAATTGATCAAGGCGAATGGAAGACTGAAGGAGTTTAATTTTCGAAAATTGAATGACCATAAAGAAGGAATGTTTACTGTCGACGTAGTGGACGAGCGTGATTCCAGGGTATTTTTCAGCATTCAGAAAATTGATAACAGCTGGAAAATAGTCAAGCAGCCATTACCACAATGGGTATTGGAAAATGAAGAAATTTTTCATGAAGTAATTGAGGAAGAGTTAAAACTAACCTGATCGGCTACCCCATACAAACGCATTTGATGTTAGGTGCAGTTTCATCCTTACCATCACTTGTTGGCCGTCGCTTTCAAAATTATTCTTACAGTTTATACGTAACTTCCTTTCTCAAACTTAATACACAGATGAAAAAACTATTGCCTGCTTTCTTTTTTTTGGTATCCGCGATCCCAACTATAAACAAGCTATCTGCGCAGGGTACTGCAAATGTTGTTAAACCTTCTTTGAATCATATCGCAGTATTCGTGGTAGACCTTAAAAAAAGCACTGACTTTTATCATGAAATTGTGCAGCTGGATACTATCCCGGAGCCTTTTCATGATGGCAGGCATACCTGGTTTGCCATTGGACCGATCAGTCATTTACATTTAATACAGGGCGCCAAAGCTGTTACTACGCACGACAAGGATAACCACCTTTGCTTCACCGTTCCATCGGTGCCTGATTTTATTAAAGTGTTAGATAAATACAAGATAGAATACGAAAACTGGCCCGGTCAAAAGATGCAGGTTACAAAAAGAGTAGACGGTGTATTCCAAATTTATTTTAAGGATCCGGATGGATATTGGATAGAGATCAATGATGCAAAAAGATAACACAATAAGCTGATTTGCCAATGTGCTGATTTGCTAATGATACAGGCCTGCGAAATTGTTTGAATAACAGCAACGGATAAACGCCGTTGTTTTACTTAGGTGAATAAGACTTCATGATCGTTTGACTTCATTTTCGCCAGTAGTTTATCAGCCACGATCATTAATTTATTCATATAAATTGTTGATATCGCATTGCGCCAGTTCAACAAATAAATTGCCTATTTTTTCAGTAACGGCCTGGAAATATTTTTCGCCCTTTTCTTTTGTGGCGGCATGAGGATCACCAACGCCCGTATCGGCCGATATCTGCGACCATTTTCTTTCTGCCCAAACCCACTTTTCAGAAAAGGCTTTTATTTTCATTTTCTTTTCGTTGCCATCTCCGGCTTCTGATAAAGGAAGTACCAGCCCTGGTTTAAAATGAAGCAGCAGGCTGGTTTCCATTTCATCTGCGTGATCGCCCTCTTGTTCAAAAAAAGCTGATTTGTCCACAGACTGGAACCAGTTGCAGGAACTTAAAAACATATTCGGGAATTTCAATCCCAGTTCACGCATCATAGATTTAAAATCATTGCCGCCATGGCTGTTTAAAATGATCAGTTTATAGATACTTTGCCTGTTCAGTACTTCAATGATATCGGCCAGTATCGCAAACTGTGTACTTGGATTAAGGTTGATATCCAGTTTTATATCTGCCTGCCCGGTGTTAACGCCAAAAGGAATGGTTGGCAAAACAATTATTTTAGCCCCTTTTTCCCAGGCAAGTCGGGCAGATTCTGCCGCTATAAAATCGGCCTCGATAATATCTGTGCCATAAGGAAGGTGATAATTGTGCGCCTCTGTTGCGCCCCAGGGAAGGATGGCAAGATCAATTTCCGCATCTTTAATGTGCTTCCAGTTTGTTTCGGCTAAAATAAAAGGTCTCATGATGGAGTCTGGTTTTCAACAAATATAATATCAATAAAATAAGCCGGGAATAATTATAAAGGCTTCCCTGGATTGATAAAACTACTTTATCAGTTCTTTGTAATCGCTTTCAGGCACCGTTAGTAAATTCACTTTTGGCAACCGTTTCGTCAATTCCCGCCAGTTAGCATCATGCTTATAAATCTTTTGCAGGATGACTGAAGCAGCTTTAACATTTTTATTATTCGCGAGCGTAATCGCTGTCCAGTATTTCATTTCAAGATTAGCCGGAAACATTTTCATGGCAGCGCCATATTCTTCCATTGCTAATTGCATGTTATTTTTTTCCGTGGCAAGATCACCTTTATCCATGTGCTGGTAGGCCCTGAAGAGACGAAGTAACCTATCCAGTTCCACCAAGGGTGCGTTGCCGTCATCCACCCGTAGATCGATCAGCCGGTCGTTCCAGGGCTGGCCTGTTTTTTTACCTGCCACAACCAGGATCGCCGCGGATTGTTTTCCGCGGATATCGCCGCCTACCGACTGCGCAGCCTTGAGTGCGAGCAAAACTCTTTCCGCCAATGGCTGTCCTTTAGCTGCTTCGTAGGCTTTCGCCATCGCAGCGCAGACCTTATTATTTAACATCATATTGCTTTGAACAGAATAATTATCGCCCACAATATTATCCGCGAATTGGATACAATTTTTACCGGTATAGGCATCTACCTTACCATTTATATCGAGCATCGCGACTTGTCTTACCTCCCTGCCTTCGTCCTGGCTTAATAATTCTTTTAACGCATCCGGCGCTGACTTTCCCAATTTCATCAGGTCTAACCCTTTGGCTCCATAACTTTTGTTTACAAATGCCTGCGTTGCTACAACCCCCACTCCCGCCTCGCCCCAGGGCACGGCAGTTCCCACACTGAACCAATGACTTTGTACGCCAACTGCCATTTCTCCAGTCACCGGATCCCTGGCAACGATCGAAAAAGTGTGTGCCAGTCCTGAATCCCTGTTAAAAAATTGTCCAAATGAAACTAATTGACTGATAAGAAATAGTGCGGTAACAATGGATGTTTTATTCATTTGTTGATTGATTGAGTTGCAAAGACTGGTGTTTTATAAATTACTGTTGCTACTTATTGGCCACTGACAGTTTACTCAAAAAATTTACTTCTGTTATCAATACTCAGCGGGGCGCCCACCACGTCCCAGCGGGGTTTCACAGCTCGCTCTATAAGTTATAAAACATTCGGGCGTGCAACCCTGCTGCAGAAAAGAGGATTGATTTCGTTGATTTGTAAATGATTACTATTTCATTGGTTTATACAAAGTGCAGCTCTTTTCGACAGCAGGGTTTCACGTAAAGCACTTTTATAACTTGACATCTCTGACGTGAAAACCCCGCTGGGACACACTTGAGGCCGCGCATACAGAGGGGACAATGAATTTGCAAATTCGTCTACAACTTATAAAATTTGCTCACCCATATCTCACAATTGCAACAACCCGATCCGGTACAAAGTATTTACCGGCTTATTGTCCCAAAACAATTCAAAATCTGCCAGGCCGGCGGCTTCATAATTAGTCTTTATTTCCTGTAACGTATATGTTTTGATATGCTCAACTGATAACTGCTTCAACATACCCGACAGCCACTGGCCCTGCTGCTGATCTACCTTTATATTGTAAGTCTCTTTGCGGCTTTGAAAAGTTAGGGAACTCATTTGCCAGTGGGCACCTTTTTTCGATTTGGTAAAACTTTCTACCAACGGTTGCTTGCCGAGCCAGATAACTTTTGCAGTCGGCTTTACCGGGCTGATCTCCTCGTTTTCTAAAGCTTTAACGATATAGTCAGGCGGAACTGATGTCTTTGGCACTTTAAAATCAAACCATTTTTGCAGGGGATAATCGAGGCATGCACCATGCATAAAATTCAACAAGGATTTCTTCAATCCAAATCCAAATGTATCGTGATCGGCTCCGGTGGGATCAATGTGAACGATGTCATTATTTGCAAAAGTACCCGTTGCCAACGTTAACTTTTTTACTTTGTATCTGGCAGGATCGAGACCCACCGGGCTATGTGCCGTCATGGTAAACTGGTGCCAGAATGCAGACTGCAATATGCCCGCTTCAAAAAGTTGCCTTACCATTTCCAGCGAATCAATTGTTTCCTGTGCCGTTTGTGTAGGAAAGCCATACATCAAATAGGCATGCACCATGATGCCCGCGTCTGTCAAATTCTTATTTACCCGTGCAACCTGGGCCACCGTGATCCCCTTTTGGATCAGTTCCAGCAAACGATCAGAAGCTACTTCCAATCCGCCGGAAACACCGATGCAACCGGAGGCTTTTAAGAGCAGGCAGAGGTCGCGGGTAAAGCTTTTTTCAAAGCGGATATTTGTCCACCAGCTTACGATTAATTTCCTCCGGATGATCTCCAAAGCAAGCGCACGCATTAACGCCGGCGGTGCCGCTTCATCTACAAAATGAAACCCGTTCTCTCCTGTCTGTGCAATCATTTCTTCCATCCGGTCGCATAGCAGTGAGGCCGTGATTGGCTCGTATAATTTTATATAATCCAGCGAGATATCACAAAATGTACATTTGCCCCAATAACAACCATGCGCCATGGTCAGTTTATTCCAGCGGCCATCGCTCCAAAGGCTATGCATGGGGTTCACAATCTCTATCGCAGAAATATACTGATCCAGCAAAAAATCGCTGTAATCCGGCGTGCCCACCTGGCCCTGCTTATAGTCCGTACACTCGGTATTGTTAATATAGGTGACCTCTCCATTGACCAGGGTAAAGCTGCGTTTCAGTTCGTGTAGCGATAATTTACCTTCGATGTGTCTCACCAGGTTTTCAATCGGCGCCTCGCCATCATCCAACGTAATAAAATCGAAAAAATCAAAAACACGTGCATCGGAAAGGGAACGCAATTCCGTATTTGCAAAACCTCCGCCCATCACTATTTTTGTTGCTGGATAATGCGCTTTGATCCATTGTCCACATCTTAAAGCTGCATATAAGTTTCCGGGGAAAGGCACTGAAATAGCCACCAGCAAAGGATTTATTTCTTCCATGTGCTTTTGTAAAATGCCAATCAGCATTTTATCCACGTACGTGTACTCCTGCAGCAGGGAAAGGTATAATTCATCAAAACTATTGGCAGATCTCCCCAATTTTTCGGCATAGCGGCTAAATCCGAAATGAGGGTCCACACATTCTTTAACAAGGTCAGACAGGTCCTCCAAATACATGGTGGCAATGTGTTTCGCCCTGTCCTGGATACCCATACTTCCAAAGGCCCATACCAGGTCATCCAATTGAGCAAAACGACCGGCCTCGGGAAGAAAATTTCTCCTGGCAATTAAGTGAGCAAGCGTAGGGTTTTTTCCCTGTAAAAAAAGTACGACCGCATCAATGGAGTTAATGTAATCATCGCGCAGTGCGATTATCCTTATTGCATTTTCTGAAAATTGCTTATTGCCGGATTGGCCGATTTCACTAAATAATTGCGACAAACCATTTTTTGACAATAGTGCCAGCATCACTTCAATGCCCAGATCTGCCTGGCGGGAAGAAATATTCCTGGTGTTTAAAAAACCTTTTAAGTAAGCGGTTGCCGGGTATGGCGTATTAAGCTGAGTAAACGGGGGTGTTATTAAAAAAACAGGGGCACTCAAATTTTTCTATTTAGAGTGCAAGATAATTTCTTAATTAATAATGTATGGGTAATTGTGCAATTAAATAAGTTGATTAGTAAAATGCCGGCAGACTTTTACATAAGCCGGCATTTACTAAATCAAAAAGGATTGGATCGTTTAGGTGAAATTGTTAGCATATAAATCAAGGAGCTGTTTAAAATTAATGCGGGCAACGAAAGAAGTGATTAAGTTATGGTGATAAATCGGGATAACAAGCTTTTATAATCTTTATTTCGATCCGGAAATTAATATTCCCGGGGGTGGTTCAAAATATGATGTTTTTTAAAAGAACGGGATAAAATTTTCCAGGGATTTTTGATTTAAATTATTCCCGGAAAGTATTTAAATAATAATCCAAAGTTCGTTAATCCCGGCAAGATGAGTGTTACACAATTCTTAAAATAAATTACATAATTTACTGCTTTGCAACAGCCTGCCATAACAAGTTATGAAAGATTGCCGGTTAATGATTTATTTATTTCAAAGGTTGACTAATTTCACTTCTCTATGCAAATCACCGCGATCATTTTATTGATGTTTTTTATTGGCTGGTTGTTCTGGCAACGTAGAAAAAAGAGTCCGGCTACTATAACTTTTCCACCAGGCTTTCGAAATATTTTACAAGAGAAAGTCGGTTTTTACAGTTCATTGGGCGAATCAGAAAAAATAACTTTTGAAAAAAGGATGCTGCATTTTCTTGACCATGTGCGCATTACCGGCGTGAATACAACTGTGGACGACGAAGACCGTGTTTTTGTAGCTGCAAGTGCGATCATCCCAATCTTTGCTTTTGACAATTGGGAATACATCAACCTGAATGAAGTGTTACTTTATCCGGGGTCGTTTAATGAGCAATATGAATTAAAGGGAGATGCTGAACGGCCTGTGCTGGGAATGGTTGGTAACGGCGCCATGCAACAGGTAATGATACTGAGCCAGCATTCTTTAAAAGAGGGATTTTCAACACAGGCAGGCAATCATAATACAGCCATTCATGAATTTGTACACCTGGTGGATAAAACCGACGGAGATATTGACGGCATTCCGGAAAGTCTTTTATCGAAACAATATATCCTTCCCTGGATCAACCTGGTGCACCGGGTGATAAAAGAGATGCCTGGAAAATATCGCGATATTAATCCTTACGGGGCAACCAACCAGGGCGAATTTTTTGCGGTGGTATCAGAATATTTTTTTGAACGGCCCGATCTTTTACAATCAAAACATCCTGCATTGTACGAATTACTGGAGAAAATTTTTCGCCAGGATCCGGCAAAACAATATGAAGTAAAATGAAAAGTCTTCTTAATAGTAAATCTATAGGCCTGTGGTAATTTTTATGCCTTCCTCAAACTGTTCCATCGTCATTGCTTCCGAGGCCTGGAATGCTCCAATCCTTGTGCGGCGCAGACTGCTTAAATATCCGCCACATCCCAGCACTACGCCGAAGTCGTTTGCGAGGCTGCGTATGTAAGTGCCGGTTGAACAGACTACCTTGAACGCTACAACAGGCAAGGCAATTTCTACTATCTCAAATTGATGGATGGCAATTTTCCTTGCTTCCGGTTGTACATCAATCCCTCTTCTTGCCAGTTCATATAAGGCTACCCCGTCTTTTTTTATGGCCGAAAAGATCGGCGGAAATTGTTCGATCGGGCCAATAAACCGGGCGGTCGCCGCATGTATCATTTCATTGGTAAGAAAAGAGTAATCCTTTTGCTGTTCGGGCTGGCTCTCCAGGTCGTAAGTAGGTGTAACAGCGCCCAGTGTGATATGGCCGGTATATTCTTTTTCCTGCGCCATATATTCGTTGATATTTTTTGTAAACTTCCCGGTACATACAATGAGTAATCCCGTAGCCAGTGGATCAAGTGTTCCGGCGTGGCCAATTTTTTTTATTTGTAATATGCTGCGCATTTTGCGTACCACATCAAAGGAGGTCCAGTGCAGTGGCTTATCGATCAGTAAAACCTTACCATCGCTATATTGCAACTGGATTGCAGGATCGATAGGAATTCTTTCTTTACGCTCCCTTTTTTCGGGCGCTTCACCTGCCTCAATAAGTTTATTGGTATATCTTAACCGGTATGTTTCTTTTCGCGCCAAGTTTTTTTATTTACAGTTTTTTTGTTTGTTTTCAGTTGGTGGCTTACGATTTGGAGAGCAAATGCGGACTAACAACCGCATAACATTCTACTGTGCTGCTTTTTTGATTTAAATCTACTGGCGAAAATAAACGCCAACAGTAATCAAAAAAAGATAAACAGTAAATAATTAAATCGCCTGTCTCGCTTTCAACTCCAGGTATTTGTTGATTGCGTTGATCGTAAGATTTTCGGGCGGTGTCAATATGGAAAGTATTCCATATTTTGACAGCTCTTTTACGATCAGTCTTTTTTCATAAGCAAATTTTTCCGCGATCGTTTTTACATATACTTCTTCCAGGTTAGCCGCATCGATTGATGACAATTGCTTGAGTTCGGTATTCTCAAAAAATACAACCATCAAAAGGTGGTGCTTCGCAATGGACCGTAAAAAATTCAACTGTCTTTTTAAACCTGATAAAGATTCAAAATTTGTGAACAGTACCAGGAGGCTTCGCTGTTTAACCCTGTTTCGCAACTGCATGTACAGCATTTCATAATCGCTTTCCAGGAAGGACGTTTCCTGGTTAAATAAAAGTTGAAGCATATTCGCCTGCTGGATAGGTTTACGATCGGCAGCCAGCATGGTGCCCATTTTATTGTCAAAACTGATAAGGCCAACCTTGTCTTGCTTTTGCAAACAAACTTTGCTTAGTACCAGCGTACTGTTGATCGCATAATCGAGCAGGCTCAAATTACCGAAAGGCATTTTCATCAACCGGCCCTTGTCTATGATGCAATAAACCTGCTGACTTTTTTCATCGGTATAATTATTCACCATCAATAGTCCCTTTCGCGCTGTGGCTTTCCAGTTGATCGTCCTGATATCATCTCCCCTGACGTAATCTTTTATTTGCTCAAACTCCATGCTATGGCCAATCTTTCTCATCCGCTTATTACCGTGCTCAGATTGGATAGTTGTTTGGGACAACAACTCATACTTACGTAATTGCATGAACGAAGGAAAAACAGGAATGCTGATCGATGCATCAATGTCATGTCTTCGCATCAATAATCCAAGCATGGATTTTACATATAAAATGATGTTGCCAAAATCATATTCACCTCTTTCGGTGGGACGCAGGCTGTAAGCAATATTCTTCTCCTGCCCTGCTTTAAACCGCTGTTTCAATATCCAGTCGCGCTTTTGGAACTGCTCCGGCAATTCATCAATTATTTCCATTTCAACTTCAAAGCGCATCGTATTGGTTATCCGCAAAGTCACTTTATTTTCATCTCCGTTACTGAACCTTTCGGCAGTGATCCTTTCCGCAACAGGCGCACGACTCAATAAAAAAAGGACTGTATAATCGATCGCGATCAAAACCAGCATTACAAAGCACCCTGTTTTAGGCACGATCAAAAAAGCCGGAACAAAAAAAGCCGCGATAAACAATACAATGCAAATTCCCCCCAATACATAGAAGCGGTTGGTCAGGTAAAGCGCGCGCAACCAACCAAAAGAGGTTTTAGACCTGGGTGAATTATGCTTGTTATTATTATCCATAAGTATGTTTCCAATAATTGCCGGGATTGCCTGTAACCGCTCATTTACCTGGGCACTTCGATGGCTTTCAAAATATTATCTATCAGATCGTCAGGTGTTAAGCCTTCCATTTCTTTTTCAGGCGTAAGAATGATGCGGTGCCTTAACACCGGTGGCGCCATTTCCTTGATGTCTTCTGGCGTTACGAAATCGCGGCCCTTAATGGCTGCGTTGGCTTTTGACGCCCTTAGTATTGCCAGTGATGCCCGGGGAGAAGCGCCTAAATACAAAGCTGGATTATTACGGGTTTCAACGACGATCTTGGCGATATACTCTACCAGTCGCGGCTCTATTATTACAGATTGGATGGTTGCCCTGAAATTATTAATATCCATCGGCGATATTATTTTATTAACCTCGTACAGCAACTGTGATTGTGTACGTCCCTGCTGACTATTCAGTATCCCGATCTCCTCAGTCAGGGTTGGATACTGTACGTCTATCTTAAAAATAAACCGGTCCAGCTGGGCCTCGGGAAGCCGGTAAGTACCTTCCTGTTCAACAGGGTTTTGTGTGGCAAGAATGATAAAAGGAAAACGCATTTCGTGCGTGGTACCATCGATGGTAACCTGTCTTTCTTCCATTACTTCAAATAGTGCAGCCTGTGTTTTTGCCGGTGCCCTGTTGATCTCATCGATCAAAATGATATTGCTGAAAACGGGTCCTGACTTAAAATAAAAATCACCCTCTTTCGGATTAAAAACGGAGGTGCCTACCACGTCACTCGGCATCAGGTCCGGCGTAAATTGTATGCGGGAAAAATCAACATCAATTACTTTGGCCATCAATTTTGCTGTGAGGGTTTTAGCAACCCCCGGAACACCTTCTATCAGGATATGGCCATCGCACAACAAACCGATCATCAGGAGGTCAAGCATTTTATGCTGCCCAACGATCACCTTTCCTATTTCATTTCGTATGCTATCCATGCTTTGGTTGAGACCGGAAAGATCGATGCGTTGCTGAAAAATGCTTTCTTCCATTATACTTTATTTTTATAAAAATTTTCTATTTGTTGATTTAAAACTAATAACTGCTGGTCGCTTATATCCATTGCCTGCTGAATGACAGTAATTGAATTAAATAATTTTTCTGTGCCCTCTTTCGTGTTATTGCTTTTGCGGCTAAGGGTGGAAATAAATTCGTCGTTTATGTGACTTGTGTTTAAATAATACTGATTCCGCACATGTTCCAGGAAATAGGTAATAAGTTTATCGGCAATATTACGATTATCTTTTTTCTGCAGGTACAGGCGGCCGATCGTTTCGGTAAAAGTTAAGGTAGTATTGGTATTGGGTGGAATGGTGTTTACAATGCGCTGTCTTCGTTTGCCGCCAAAAAGAACATACAAGCCAAAAAGTATCAATAGCAGCCAGAAGGCCCAGGCCATAGCGGGGTATTTGAATAAAACGCCAAGACTTGATTTGCCGCTGTCTTCCGACCTTCGATAGTTTCTTTTATTATAATAATCATCCCAATATACGTGCTCCGGGCTCGATGGGGTAAATGAAAATATATTCCGGAAATAAGTAAAATTATTTTTTTGCAACAGGAAATAATTGCTGAGTGCCCGCGGCTCGATATGCAGATAAAACCGGCCCTTGCCATGAAACACAACAATGAAATTTGAGCCTTCACTATTTTTACCAAGTATCCGGGAGTTAACGGTATCCAGTTTGGTAAAATGATTACGAAAGGGAACATAAAAATATTGGTAAGAGCTGGAATCTCCGAAAACATTTTCTACCAACCTGACCGATGTATTTTCCATTTCTGAAAAAAATTGCTGGTAACCAGGTTCGCTGACAGTACATCCCAGCGTGTCCAGCAAACGCTCGTCTATATTGTCACTTGATATAAAAAGGCTGTTGCCGTTATAAACGTAGGCCATCATTCCGTCCAGGTCGGCCTTTGTTAAAAACAGGTTTTTACTTATATTGATGTATAAAGAACCTGTATCGGAAATGTCGCGCCAGGTATTTTCAAATTTATCTTTTATGCGGCGGATGGAATTGTGGTAATACATTTGTTCCACCTGGTTATGGACTACAAATGCGCCAAAAGGGTTTTTATCTTTGTGAGAGAATGTTTCTTCCAGCGGAGGCAGTTTTGCATTTGGGTTACAGGCTACAAGGAATATGCCGATCAGTGCAACGCCAACGCCAGGTAACACCCATCTTTTCACTGTTCTATACTTCACTGTTAAACTGTTTAAATTTATCCTGTATCGCCTGGTATATATTTTCATTGACTTCAAATTCGCCATACCACACGTACTCGTAATTGAGTGTTAATGAAGCGAATGAGTTTTTGTAAGCCTTGCCGGATAACTCCCGGACATATTGATAATTGGTTTTATCCGCGGCAAATTGAATGACTCCCTTAGTGGATAATTTTTGTAAAGATTGAAGGTAATGATAGCGTACCGCCAACCGGTAATTCCTGTTGGCAAGTGCCTGGTTTATCAGTTTTCCATAATCTGCAGTTGCCGACAAATTCTCCTGTTCTTCCGGCAGGGCCGTTACATTGATCCTGGCATATGACCGTTGAAAAAACCCTTCTGCAAAAAATAATTTGTACAGGATAAAGCAAATAAATACACCTGCCAATATCCAGAAGAAATAAACGGTAATGCTTGATAAAAAAAAGCTGCCCAGCCAGGAGGGTTCAGTGTTTTCCTGAACATCCTCCTTTGCGACGTTTTGCTTGTATTGCTTCAATAAAGAATCCAGGTTTTTGGCGTAAGCAAATGGCCTGGAATTTTGTAAGCTCCTGATTGAATCGGGTTCTACAAAAAGTTCATTAACCCTGAGAACAGTGTCTGCGATGTATTCATCGCCGGTTTCGTTATCATTACTACTTTGGGCGGGCGCCGTCAAATCCACTACAGGAGCCTGGGCAGCTGCAGAATCTTCATATAAAATGGCAGAATCCTTATAAACATAATTATTGTCCTGTGCTTCGCAGCAAAAAGACCAGAATTGTAGTACGGTTAACAGTATGATGAATCTATAAAAAATCATGTTGTGGCAATAGGCATTTTCAATATACCATCTTTTTGAATATGGAAGCCTTTTTTGTGTAAGCGAATAGGGTAAATAACAAAATACCAGCTGATAAAAGTTAGTGACAGGGCAAGAATTGAGGCGCCGGCCCATATCGGGAGCCCGCCTTTATTGTCATTTTCAAAGGTAGTGCCCATTAAATGGGTGACGTAGCTTTCAAAAAAAGATGCCAAAATAAAGATGGGCACGAGCACGATCATTATTTTTAGTGCATCCTTAATGCCACGGTTAAATGAAACAGATCTTGAATAGGTGCCCGGAAAAAGAATACCCTGTGTTATGACCAACCCGGCAGTGGCTGCGATTACCAGCGCCAGTATCTCGAGGGTACCATGCACCCAAATCACCAATACCGACTTCATACCTAAACCTTTTGCAAAGAACATATATTGAAAACAACCTAACATTAACCCGTCCCGCCACATCGCGAAGATGGTACCAATGCCCAGTAGCAATCCGCCTGCCACGGATAACAACGCCACAAACGTATTATTCATGGCGATGTAAACAAACATGCTAAAGGGATTTTCGCTTTTGTACACGCCGAAAGGATCGCCTTTTGAGATGTTTTCTTCCGTCATATCGACGTATTGATCCCCTAGTATTCCCCTGATAAATGATTCATCTTTTATAGAACTGAAGACGCCGATACCGACAAATAAACTAAAAAGCAAGAAGGTAAATAATAACAAGCGATGGTATTTCTTAAACAAAAGTGGCAGTTCATATTTCCAGAATGTAAAGACCCTTGAATACTTTTCCTTTTTGTTTTTATAAATATTCTGGTAAATGTCTGACGCGATACCGTTGATCCAGCGGGTGACTTTGCTCTTAGGATAAAATGTTTTTGCGTAGGAAAGATCATCCACCAATGTTATGAAACGCTCCGCCGTTTCATCAGGGTCGTTGGTCGGATTGTGCTGATAGTCATTCCATTTATCAACATTTTTTTTAATGAACATTCCTTCACGCATATGTTAAAAATAGCAAATTTATTTGTTATAGAAAGCAATTGTATGTTTGGTAGTTTTTAATGCAAAAGCAGTAAAATTGTAACGTTGGACTCCATTTTTCTAATAAAAATTAAACTTCATTGGAAGTCAACTCCTTGTAGCAAAACCACCCGATGTAATTTCTGCTCCCCCGAAGCGGCGCGCCTGCTGGAACATTAGCGGGTATTTACTGATAATATTATTAATGATTTATAATATGAGTCAGGTACGCCACTCAAACGCCGGGCATTTACCTACTTCCAAAAAAAAATATAATTTTACTTTTTATCGCTTAATTTGTACCATGTCCGAAATTCAGATTTCTACCCCTTTTAATATTGACATAGAGTTTGAAATTGCCGCATTTCATAAACGCTTTTTTGCCTACCTGATCGATTTTATTACATTGGTTTTATATATGCTTAGCATGTTGTACCTGTTGTTTGGCGGCTTCCGGGTTGGGGAAGGCAGTTATGGATTCGTACTGATCGTATTGGTGATCCCAATGCTGATGTACACCATGTTGTCTGAGTTATGGATGAATGGTCAGACGATCGGAAAAAAAGTATTTAAGATAAAAGTGGTCAGCCTGGATGGTGGCGAGCCTACCCTTGGCCAATATGCATTAAGGTGGTTCATGCGCTTTTACGAATGGGCCTTTATCATCTTCTTTTTATTCTGGTTCAATGGCACCTGGGGTATCTTATGTTTGCTGATCGGCGGCATCACTTCTATCATAATCATGTCCGTCTCACCCAAAAGTCAGCGCCTGGGCGATATTGTGGCAGGAACAGTGGTGGTAGAAACAAAATCAAATTTAACGGTGCATGACACCATTTTTATGCATGTGGCCCAAACAGATTACCACGTGAAATTTCCGGAAGTAATGCGGCTGAGTGACCGTGATATCAATACCATTAAGAACGTGATCAACCAGGCGAAAAAAACAAATAGCTACGATATGTGCAACCGCATTGCCATTAAAGTGCAGGATGTATTAAAAGTGCCTACGGACATGTATGCCATGGATTTCCTGGAAAAAATAATGGAAGATTATAACTACCTCGCTACAAAAGAATAACGGGGCGGACAACCTATATCAATTTACCCTACCGCACAACAACTATCGGTTCCCGGTCGTCACCTGAAGTATCGCCATTTTTTTAGACGCTTTGATTTCGTAAGTTTTTTTTACGACAAAATACCAGTGGCTCACTGGAACGTCTACCGTAAATATTTCTGAAAGGCTGTGCAGCTTTAACGCATCTGAGAATTCTTTTGCCATTACCCCTTCTCCAAACCAGCCCGTATCCCCCAATTTTTTATTGCCATCCATCGAATACTTCATTGCTAAAGAATCAAAAGGAACGCCTTTTTTATGTTCGCTTAAAATAAATTTCCTCACGGTGTCAACCTGTTTGAAGGATAACTCATTGCCGTCCAAAAATATATAGCTGGCCCTTGATAAGGTGGTAGTCTTTTTTGAAAATACCTTGTAAGTTTCTGGCCCGACCGTAAAAATATCGCCGTCGTTTTTCAGGTAAAATTCCTGTTGCAATTTTGATGTGTCAATATCTGAGTCTACCTGCAAAATAATGCCATGCAACTGTGGATTGTCTGCAATGAAATTTTTCGCCTGCCTGGTAGTCCTGATTTCTTCGAGCTTTTTAGTGAAGTTTTGTCCATACAAATTTGCCGTAAAAAGCATTGATAGAATTATGAAACCAAATCTCATGGAAAGCTGTTTAAATACCGGGCGAATATTTATCAGGGAGGTTTATTGCCAATAGCTCTGCAGCATTTAAACCCTGGGTAATTAACGCTGCTACCATTAACGGCTAAAGGATGTAAGCAGCACCATTGCGATGACACCTAAAATGGAAAGCACAATTGTAATAACAGTAATGATCCCGGCGAAGCGGAAATAAATTTTTAAGTGCCGGAACGCGTCCTCCAGGGTGGCCTGGTCATTTCCTTTTATTGCCATTTGTGTTTTTTTGGCAAAATGGTAAAGGTAGACCGACATATAAAATATGATCGCGGCAAACCCGAAGTACAGGAAGGCAATGCTCCCTCCTGTCCAGACCCTTTGACTTTGTCCGCCGTAATTGCCTGATATGGATGTTAATAAAGACACGGCATAAATTGCGCCGATCGCGATGAGGCCGCTATAAATAAAACCTATCACTGCCAAAAATTTACCCCAGGCGGCTGTCTCTTTCAGGTGCGCCGTAATGGCGCTGTCTACGACCAGCTCGGTATCAATCAGGCTTTGATCATTTTCCATTAGTTAATTTTTAATATAAAAATCAGCGGTGGTTTATTGATAGTTACAAATAAGTCCGGTTGTAAAAGCCCTGGCATTCAAATCATACAGACAACGATTTTCTATCGCTCAATTATCTGAACGACTGTGAAGAGATCATTGTGCCAATCAAAACGATGTAAAAAATTACGACCACAATGATGAGTGAAGACAAAACAAGACCAATTATTGAGCATGTTCTTCCGGCATTGGAAGTACTGAAGCTTGATTGCGAATACAGTTCAGGCGTTTCTTTATATAATTTTCTATCCTTATTAGCCAACACCAACCCGATTATACCGCAGATCAGACCAACAATTCCATAGCAAAACGACCCGACGATCGATATAATACCTAACACCAATGCACCGGTGGCATTTGGAAGATTTTGCTGAATGTTTTGATTGGGAGTCGGGCTTAAAAAGTCTCTTTGTTCCATAAATCGTTAGGTTAAATGTTGGTGTATAAGTTTATAAATGTAATTGCTTAGTACAATTACTGCTATAAATATATAACTATAAATGACAATTGAGTTGCCTTTTTTAAATTTAAAATACAAATGAAGGGCTGAAAATATAAAGAACAGCAGCAGGGGTATAGTAACCGGGTGAAGCGCGAAACTTGCTGAGATATTGCCTTTCAACAATTCGACAAAACTGCGCTGCAACCCACACCCCGGACAATCAACATGAAAAAAAGATTTTACCGGGCATGGCAGCTGGTGCGTTTCCAGCCATTGCAGTACGTTCAAAAAGACAGGAGCTGTCATAGCTTATTTTAGTGCTGGTATGCTTATGTTAACCGAAACCGGGATCAGCAATCAACCATATTTTCCTGCGGTTCATTTGCCTATCAACATCCAGGGAAATATCCAACCTGGGGTAACAAGTTACGGAATAAATAAAAAATGGCCGCAAGGGCCATCGTAAAATATTGATCCGTTTATCAGTATCCAAGGATCTTCAACATACTTTGGGCAGACTGTTCTTTAGCATACACCCAATCCACCAGCTTACCATTTTTATCATGGCCAATGATGATGTGTTTGGGAGAAGGTATAAGACAATGCTTGATCCCGCCGTAACCGCTGATCTGGTCCTGGTAAGCGCCTGTGTGAAAAAAACCTACATACAAAGGCTCGCCGTTAGTTAGCTTCGGAAGGAACACTTCATTGATATGCTCTTCAGAATCATAATAGTCATGACTGTCACAGGTAATACCGCCTAAAGTCACCCGCTGGTATTCCTCTTTCCATTTATTGATCGGTAGCATCAAAAACTTTTCTCCAATACCCCAGGTATCCGGCAACGTTGTGATAAATGAAGAATCGATCATGTACCATATTTCGCGGTCGTTCTGCATTTTTTCGCCGATCACACTGTAAATATGAGCCATGCTCTCCCCTACCGTATAACTTCCAAACTCTGTAAAAATATTAGGCATCTGGACCTTGTTGCGTTTACACGCAACCTTTATATTACGTACGATCTCGTTGATCATGAATTGGTAGTCGTAATTAAAACCCAGGGAATGCTTGATAGGAAAACCGCCGCCGATATTGATAGAATCCAGCTCAGGACAAATCTTCTTTAACTGGCAATAGAGGTTGATCACTTTGTTAAGCTCACTCCAATAATAGATGTCATCTTTTATACCCTTGTTCAAAAAGATATGCAACATTTTTAGCTGGAACTTATGTTCCATCCCTTCAATCTCGTCTACATAAAATTCCAGGATATCTTTGGCCCGCATACCGAGCCGGGATGTGTAAAAAGGAAAATTTGGTTCTTCCTCTGCCGCCACCCTGATACCTACTTTAAAAGGAACTTTTACAGATTTGTAGGCTTTCAGTTCCTCTTTATTATCCAGTATCGGGATCACATTTTTAAAACCTGTATTTAGTAAACGCGAGATCCTGGTGGTATAAGGTTTTTGCTTGTACCCGTTACAAATGATAAATGTTTCCTTATTGATCTTCCTGCGGGAGTATAATTTATTAACGATGTCTATGTCGTAGGCATAAGAGGTTTCCAGGTGAATCTCATTCTTTAATGCTTCTTCCACTATGAATGAAAAATGCGAACTTTTGGTGCAATAGCAATAGTTATATTTCCCTTCGTATTTATGTTTTTTAAAAGCCTTGGCAAACATGTCTTTTGCCTTATTGATCTGCATCCCGATCTTAGGCAGGTAGGTCAGTTTTAGCGGTGTACCATACTTATCGATCAACGCTTTGATATCCTGTCCGTTATATTGCAAATATTCATTTTCGACCTTGAAGTCCTCCTGCGGAAAGTTGAAAGTCTGGTCCACCAAATCGGCGTAACTATTGTTCATATTAGTCATGTACTTCAATGGGTTTTATTTTCTGTGCAAATGTAATTCAATGATGCATGTAATTGATAAAAAAAAGCCGGATGCGACAACGTCACACCCGGCTTGAAATTCTTAACCGTGAACATCATGACAACTCATCCTTTGAGGGCGATTCACCATGATCATTAATTACTTTACCTGCGCAACCAGGCTCTTGAAACTTTCCGGCTCATTCATTGCCAGGTCAGCTAATACTTTGCGGTTGATATCAATATTTTTCTCCGCTAATTTGTGGATGAATTCGCTGTAGGTGATACCTTCAGCCCTTACTGCCGCATTGATACGTGCAATCCACAAAGTGCGGTATTCGCGTTTTTTAAGTTTACGGCCAACGTAGCTATACGTTAAACCTTTTTCCATTACGTTTTTGGCGACGGTGTAAACATTCTTCCTTTTACCGTAATAACCTTTGGCTGCTTTTAATACTCTTTTTCTCCTGGCCCTTGATGCAACTGCATTTTTTGAACGTGGCATATCTTAAATTTTTGAAATGTTAATGTTGAAATATAAAACCGGGTTGTAACCGGCTTAACCTTTAAGGCGTAATAAGCGCAATACGAAATCATGGTTGGTAGAATGTACCACGCCTTTATTTCTTAAATTACGTTTACGCTTGGTTGATTTCTTTGTTAAGATGTGGCGTTTGAAGGGTTTCTGGAAGGTAACAAGACCTGTCCCGGTAACTTTAAAGCGCTTTTTCGCGCTTGAGTTTGTTTTAACTTTTGGCATTTAATAACTTATTATAGTTACTCCCTGCTGGCGGACCTCACCGGAGATCACTTTTTGAGCCTTGTGGGAAATGTATCAAAAAAGAAGTTTCTTTTTCGGGCGGCAAAGGTAAAGAAAAAATGGATATGTTTTAGATAAATATTGAAAAGGGTCAATAGTTGCTGGGCAATTACCGCTATTTGTGCCTGATTCGCTAACACCCGCAACACATTAATAATGATCGGCAAAGTTAACAAACAAGAATATCCAGCCACTCCAACCGTTCTTCAAAAAATATTTTGCATCACTTTCTTAAGCGCTACATTTGAAAAAAACAATATCTGTATGATAAAAAAAATATGCCTGGCAACATTTTTTGGCTTACTGTCGATAGCTTTCGCCTCTGCACAGCCAAAAACTGTTACCAAATTCATCGATCCCGCAAACATGGATCAGTCTGTAAAACCGGGTGATGATTTTTTTAAGTATGCCAATGGTAACTGGATAAAAACTCATCCCGTGCCACCGTCCAAAACAAGGTGGGGAAATTTTGGTGTATTGGCTGAAGAAGCCTCCATTGCATTGAAATTGTTGCTGGAAGAGGCCGCTGCCAACCCCGGAAAAAGCAGGCTGACTCAAATGACAGGCGATTTTTATGCCAGTGGAATGGATAGCATCACCATTGAAAAAGCAGGCCTTGCACCTATCAAAGATGAATTGACGAGGTTGGGTTCGATCACCACGCCGGAGCAGGTTATGAGCGAAATAGCAACCCTGCGTACGAAGGGGATCGCCTCTCCCCTTTTTGGTTTTTTTATCGGCCAGGATGCTAAAAAAGTAAGCCAGTACATTCCTCAATTCGGGCAGGGAGGTACCACTTTACCCGACAGGGATTATTACCTTAAAAATGAACCGCGCAATGTGAAGATCAGGGCGGAATATATTTCCTTTATTACGGATATGTTTAAACTGACTGGTGTTGACGAATCTTTGGCAAAACAAAACGCAGCCATCATTCTGGCGCTGGAAACAAAAATAGCGGGGGCCCAGTTAAGCAGGGTTGAATTGAGGGACCCCCAAAAATTGTACAATAAATTTTTTGTAGACGATTTTTCCAAAACAACTCCCAACATTAACTGGAGGAGCCTGATGGAAAAGATGATGGTCACGGGCCAGGATAGCATTATCGTTTCCAACCCGCAGTTTCTGCGTTTTGCAGATAGCCTGTTGCCTGTAACTCCTGTCTCCGAATGGAAGACCTACCTGCAATGGTATGTTATTAAGAATGCCGCCAATTATTTAAGCAATGATTTTGTGCAACGCAATTTTCAATTCAACAAAGTACTTACCGGTCAAAAGGAGATCGCACCGCGCTGGCAGCGAATGAGCGGATTAACGGATAACTCCCTGGGCGATTTGTTGGGCCAGTTGTATGTAGCAAAATACTTTAAGCCTGCAGCAAAAGAGCGGATGATCGGCTTGGTGACCAATCTTCAAAAAGCGTTCGAAGAACGGATAAAGGACCTGGATTGGATGAGCAATACCACCAAAGAAAAAGCGCTGGTAAAGCTTGCTGCTTTTGGTAAAAAGATCGGGTACACTGATAAATGGAAAACTTATGATGGCGTGGTTATCAAAAGAAACGCATTCTTAAACAATATCCGCAATTGTGCCGTTTGGAACTACCGCGATGGCATTAGCAAGTTGGGCAAACCGGTTGATAAAACCGAGTGGAACTTTACACCGGCAACGATCAACGCCTCTTATAGCCCGGTTAAAAACGATGTTACTTTTCCTGCGGGGATACTTCAATTTCCTTTTTATGATTTTAATGCAGATGACGCGGTCAATTATGGCGGTATCGTTGCAGTAATCGGCCACGAAATGACCCATGGTTTCGATGACCAGGGACGACAATTTGATGCAGACGGCAACCTTCGTGACTGGTGGACGGAAACAGATGCCCGGCAATTTAAAATGAAGGCGGATAAAGTGGTGGAAGAATACAGCGGTTTCACTGTGTTAGATACGCTTCACCTGAACGGTAAACTGACCCTCGGAGAAAATATTGCTGATATGGGCGGGTTGAGTATTGCTTACACTGCATTTAAAAAAACAGTCCAGGGCAAGTCGGGTAAAAAGATCGACGGCTTTACACCCGACCAGCGTTTCTTTTTAAGCTGGGCGCAAATATGGAGGGAAAACGCCTTGCCCGAAACGGTAGCGCAACTCGTATTGATAGACCCACATGCGCCCGGAGCCTACAGAACAAATGGGGTCGTTATT
>JBDSLD010000266.1:0-26108 GCA_039916545.1 Ferruginibacter sp. | reverse complement strand
GTGGAGTTGGTTCGCGTTGATAAACGGCGCGATAAAATTGCCGGATTTTTCCTTCAGACTTCTCCGCACTTTTTTCGGAACCAATCCGTGCCGCCATCACCTTGGCCTGTTCAGCCACGAAGGGACTGTTCATAAAGAAAAGAGCCTGTTGCGGGACAGTTGTGTCGGAACGTTGGGGGCTGTGCATATCCGGATTGGCAAAATCAAAAATGCGCAATGGCCCCGGTAAAAACTGGCGATCAACATGTCTTAAAACTGATTCCATGATAGGTGCCACCGGCCCCGGTTTGCACCGGATGCTGTTAGATAAAAGCAATGTTTCTAAATGGTGGCCGGGAACAGTCAGCAATGATAGTTTTTATCTAAACGGCCTTGCCTACAAGATCAATAACGGCAATATTACCCTGCTGCCTGTTTCTGTTTATGGGCAGCACATTGACCTGACCACTTCATTATTTTTAATTTCGGGTATGAACGATTCTACCAAACTGGTATGGGTAGGTTCGATGGTTACATCCTACAATCCGATTGACCGTTTCAGCGCCTTTCTGAAGGCAAAAAAAATAAACAGGGATATGACGGCTATCCTGGAAAAGATTAAAACATTTTATTCAAAGCCTGAAAATATTTATGGATTTGATATTAAAAAAACATTGATCGTCGATAGCCTTTTAATTGCGACCTCTGCCGAAAGCAAAGGCTACCCGACAAACCAGTTTATCTATGGCCTCGTCGATAAACTCAGAAATTATGCGACCAGCAATGCTGCTAAAGAAAGCGGATATCCCATGCTAAACATAGTGACTACAGACAGTGTAAATTTTGATGTAAAAGTGGCGCTGCCGATTGATAAGGCATTACCTTCCTCCGGAGATATCCTGCCAAAAGCGATGCCGGGGAAATTTAAGATACTGATGACGGAAGTCAAGGGCGGCCTCGATGTTACCAGCAGGGCTTCTGAGCAGATACAAAAATATTCAGATGACCATTCGATGAAGTCTGCCGCTATCCCTTTCCATTCCCTGGTAACCGATCGCAGCAAAGAAACGGACCCAAATAAATGGGTGACAAAAATTTATTTTCCGGTGCTGATCTATAATTGAGGAAGTTATTTTTTTGAGCCGGCAAATTTTAATACCAAGGCACTGTCATTATTCTTTGCCAGGACATAGGCAGATTGGTTACCGATCTTTATTTGCCGTATATGCCTTACTTCGCCTTTGATAATAAAACCATTCAGGCTTTCACAACTAAATTTACCTTTCCCTTTGTTAACCATTACAGTTCCATAGTCCGAGTCATATCTTCCTGCGTGGATATTGTTGCTGTAATAATTACCTGCTAAAATAATATCCGGCAAACTATCATTATTCACGTCTGCGATTGCCGCGTCCCGGTAAGTAGTCAGTTGTGCTTCCCAGGGTAATTGTTGTGTGGTAAATTTCAGGTTGCCCTCATTTATCAATACAGCATTTGCAAAATAATCAGCTGTTGAAATAGTTGAAGATTCAATTTTATCCAGTGGAAAAATATCTTTTAGCGTTGCATTCGCAAAGTCTGCTGCGTAAATATATTTCTTCTTCAATGCGGGCATTTGTCTTTGTAATTCATCCTTACTGGCAAAAGTTATCTCTTTATTATTTAAGTAGTAAGTAAGTACCTGTTCTCTTTTTTCGTTGTCATCAAAGTCATTAAAATACAAACGGACCGGTTGCTGCGGCGTGGCACGCAAACGGCTATTGAGCCCGAGGTTTCCTGCGATCAAATCCAAATCACCATCATTGTCTATATCGACTGGCAATACAAAATTCCACCAGCCTTTTTTATCAGTCAACTCCTTTTTTACAAATTTTCCATTGGTATTGATAAATGCCGTTATGCCTCCCCATTCGCAGGTAACAACCAGGTCCGGGTCCTTATCTTTATCGATGTCCAGCCAGATCGCATTGGTCACCATTCCAATCTTTGATAAGCCGCCTGCAGATTGATCGGTGACATCAATAAATTTACCGGTCCCGTCATTTTGCAATAAATAAGAATGCGGAATTTCTCCGTAATTCCAGGGGATCGTCCGTCCTCCCAAAAACAAATCAACAAAGCCATCACCATTAAAATCTGCTGCGACGATACAGGATGCAGTAACATACTCACCACTAAAAGCGTTTTCCAGTTTTTTAAAGTTCGCCTTCCCATCATTTAAGTAAACACGTGGCAGCAGGTGCTCATCTGTGCCATAGTATTCATTTCCTCCGCTCGCAATTACCAGGTCAATATTGCCGTCATTGTTTACGTCTGCCCAGGTTGCATCTACATCTTCAAACATACTGTCGAGGAACATTTCCGGTTGTATGGTTTTTAAAAAACGGCCATTGGGTTGTTGTAGAAAAATGGCATTGTGATATGTTTTGGACGCCCCGATAAAAATATCCTCCAGCCCATCTTTATTAATATCGGCCACTGCAAGCGCCGGTCCTTCCGTAGATAGCATATGTGCCAGCAATGGTTCCCGGTCAAATTCGTTGAATGGATTTTCCTGGTGGACAAAATCCAGCCCGGTCTCCTTTGTAATATCTGCAACAGCCTTTGTATCGTTGCGACGAAAATTTATAATACTGTTGTAGTTAAATTGCGGCAATCCTTTTTTATAAATAAAAGAAAGGTGTTGTGATAAAGTATCGATCACAATTTTTTCACTGGAATTATCCGGCCATATTAAAAACGCTGAATCAATTGTTGCTTTACCCAAACCAATATGCAAGGGTATCTCCATGCTCGACATAAAGCCTCTTACAGGATTCTTCTCATAGGTTTCTATGTTACTTCCTTCAAATATTATGAGCCTGGCACCAATTGCATTTTTATTTTTCCCAGGACCAGCTAATTTTATTTCTGCAAAATTCTTGTCATTGCTCTTTGCGGTCTTATTTTCATACAGCAATACGGGATCATCAATATTATTTACCACTACATCCAGGTCGCCGTCATTATCTAAGTCCGCATACACAGCACCGTTAGAATAAGTGGGCTGGTCATTTTTAACAGCGCCAGCCATATCACGAAATTGCAGCTCGCTTGTGTTCTTATAAAATTTATTGGGGATTTTTATTTCAGGAAACTTTTCCATCAGCGCCATGTCCTTGTCCTTCATGTCATTGTTCTCGATCTTTTCCTGTATTTCTTTATTGTAAATGAAGTTTACATAATCCATGTCATTTAATCTCTTCGGAATACCGTTGGAGATAAAAAGATCTTTCATGCCATCATTGTCAAAATCCATCCATAAAGGTGCCCAGCTCCAATCGGTGGCAGCTACGCCGGCGTACAAGCCCGCTTCGCTGAACACCCCATTGCGCCTGTTGTATTGAAGGTTGTTTCTTGAATACTGGTAATTATATCCTGAGGCGATCTTGCTAAAAAAAACATCGTAGTCATCATCTCCCAACGAACGTTTTAAAATATACGGATCCGCTGCCAGCATGTCCATCGAGATAATTTCAGCATAACCATCATTGTTGATATCCGCGATATCCACCCCCATAGAAAATTTGCTCGTATGCATCAGGCGCTGGTTATTTTCTTCCCGAAAAGTGCCATTCTTTTGATTGATGTAGAGGTAATCATTTTCATGAAAATCATTTCCGATATACAGGTCGGGCCAGCCATCCAGGTTAATGTCACTGACAGCAATGCCAAGGCCATAGCCTATCTGCGTGCTGTTGATCATGCTTTGCTTTGTTGCATCCGTAAAGTGATCCCCATCGTTGCGGAATAAACGGTCGCCCGACAAAACGCTGTAAGTATTTGCAAACTTTTCCCTCGGAGAGAAAGAGCTGTTTTGATGAATAGAATGATTGAGCAGGTACATATCCAGGTCGCCATCCATATCGTAATCAAAAAAAGCAGCCTGGGTACTAAAGCCGGAAAAATCCAGTCCGTATTGTTGCGCCTCATCCTGGTAAAAAGGAACGCCGTTCTTTATGCCCTTGCAGATCAGCAATTGATTCTTACTGTTCAGGATTTCGAACTTCCCTACTTTACAAACATAAATGTCCAGCAGTCCATCATTGTTTACATCGGCGACAGAGACGCCGGTGGACCAGCCTTTATCCTGTGGAACAGCTGCTTCAACTGTGGCATCTTTAAAATGCAGTTTCCCTTCATTGATATATAATTTATTATCTCCCTGGTTCGATGCAAAGAATAAATCGACCAGGCCATCATTGTTGAAGTCGCCGGCACCAACACCCGAGCCATTATAAAAATACATGTAGTTAAACATGTTAAAATTTTCTGTTGGTGTTAGTTTATTATCAAAGTGCAGCCCGGTTTTATCATCTTTTAATACTTCAAATAATACAGGCTCAGTGGTTTTAGTTTCATCTTTACAAGAGGTGGTACTGATACAATAAGCAACGCAAAACAAACAAAAAATATATCGGGTAGATCTGATCATGAATTCAATTGCTGTTATTTTGTACCGGTGGGTTTATCTTTCTTTATTTTTATCAGACTGTGTTTTGCAGATTATATCAACAGGTGTTCTATTCCGAACTTATTGTGGTCTATTTCTTTTTCAAATCATCATTCAATTTATAAAGAACAGGAAACTCATTATTTTGCAGAAACAATAAAAATGTTCCTTTCGAATTCCTGATGGTCGCTATATCTCTTAACTCGCCCCTCAAATTCAACCCGGTCTTTTTCGCCAGTTGCCATGCAAAATCACCTTTGCCATTGTTAATCAAAACATCCCCGAAACTCCCATCCAGTTTTTCGAACTGGGGTAAAAAACCAAATTGATTTCCGCCGCAAACCAGGTCAACAAATCCATCCCCATTTACATCAATCGGCTTTATGGCATTGATGCAGGAAAGCTGCGCCATTACGGGCAGTTCCTTAATGGTAAATTTTCCATCGCCTTCATTTATAGCCACGCAGGAAGGTGAATAAATAAACTTTTTAACGATGGAAGAAGCGATCAACTCTTTTGAAAAAAGGTCCTGCACAGATTTTTCCGCGTACTCACTATGTCTTAAATTATTTTTTTTGAGTGATGGCAGCTGGTCCTGTAAATCACGCTTTAATATTGCCGGCATATCCCTGCCATCAATGGTGTACGAAATTATTTTGTCCAGGTCGCCATTTGCATCATAGTCATTCAGCCATAATTTCGCCGGGGTATTTGCTCCCGGGTTTAAGTAAAAATTTTTCCCGACATTTCCCAAAACGAGGTCCTGCCTGCCATCATTGTTTACATCTGCAACAGCCAGCGTTTCCCACCATCCGAATTTATCACTGATATTAGTTTTTACTTCATCAAAATGATCTTTATTAAAAGAAAATATCCTCGGAGCCATCCATTCCCCAACAATGATCAATTCCTTTTGTTTATCACCTACTACATCTTCCCAGGCAGCGCCGGTTACCATTCCTATCTGCGCTATCTCAGGATTTTTCGCCTGCGCAATATCGGTAAAATGCCCTTTACCATCATTCAAAAATAAATAACTTTGAGGGTCCTTTCCATACATACCCGGGTAACTTCCGGCACCGATAAAAAGATCAGGGAAGCCGTCATTGTTGAAATCATTTGTGATAGCCACAGCTATATTCATACTCATATTTGGAAAGGCCTTGCTATTCAAAGTAAAATTGCCTTTGCCATCATTGGTAAATAAACGCAACTGCAATTCCCGGCTGTTCAACGGGTGATTATTGCCACCCGGGCAAAGGAGCAGATCCATATCTCCATCCTTATCATAATCAAAAAAGAGGACGGCCACGTCTTCAAAATCTGCAAATGGCTTAAAAGCATCCACCTCCTTTTTTATAAACTTTCCTGTGGAATTTTGTAAATATAACTGACCGATCTCGCCTTGCGCGCCACCAATATAAATGTCGGTAAGGCCATCCCCGTTTACATCTGCAGTTGCCGCTTTTGGCCCTTCCCGGGAGAAAACCCTTGGCACGTTCCGCTCATTATAAAAATCGACGTAATCATTTTCCTGGTGCTTTTCAAAGCTGGCCTCTACTTTAGTAAAAATTGTTTCAATTGGCTTTTCTATAATTGTTTTTCCATTAGCTGGTTGTGATTGCGCCTGGTTAAACTGGTACACTTTATCTACAGCCGGAGAAACGAGCCTGCTGGTACTTCTGTCTGGCCAGGTCAATACAATTGAATCTACTTTTGTATTTTTTCCCAATCCGAAGATCAATTTGTAATCCACTGAAGATTGAAATCCCCTGCTTGGAACCTGTTCCCTGGTAAGTATTTCTCTGCCTGTAAACAATTTTATTTTAGTTCCGATTGCAAAAGGATTTTGGCCCTTCCCAGTAAGCGTTATGCCGATGTAATTATTGTTGTTCAGTTCCCTGGAATTGTTTTTATATACAAAACTCGGCTGGTTTTCATTATTGATGACCAGGTCAAGATCTCCGTCATTGTCAAGATCTCCATAGGCAGCACCATTTGAAAAGGACGGTTGCCCCAGGCCCCATTCCTTACCAATATCGGTAAAATGCAGGTCCTTATCATTCCGGTAAATATTATTGGGAAGAGGCGTTTTTGGTATTTCTTTCAACACTTTTTCTATTTCATATTTCTTACCGGTCATTACCATTTTTTGTATAACGTCATTGGCAAAAAAATCCATGAAATCAAGATTGGTCACATCCCTGTTAACTCCGTTGCAAACGAGCAAATCATTCCAGCCATCATTGTCCATATCAAACATCAGGGCGCCCCAGCTCCAGTCTGTAGCCGCTACGCCACTGTAACGGGCAATATCGACAAACTTGCCATTGCCGTTGTTTAACTGCAGGCAGTTCTTGGTGTATTGATAGTAAAATCCAGCCTGTAGTTTGCTGTTAAAAAGGCTGATATTGTCAAAGGATCCCATCGTCTTTAAGCGGTAATCATTAACCGGCAGCATATCAGTTGTAAAAAGATCGAGGAACCCATCGTTATTAAAATCGGCAATATCTGCGCCCATGGAAGAAAAACTAGTGTGCTGGAACCAATCTTCCAATTGGTCTTTGAACGTGCCATCTTTTTGATTGATGTACAGGTAATCCTTTTCGTAAGAGTCATTGGATACAAATACATCCGGCCAGCCGTCATCATTCACATCGCTCACAGATACACCCAAACCGAAACTGATGAGGCCGCCATGTATCCCTGCTTTGGAAGTGACCTCTTTAAAATGGCCTTTATCATTTTGGTATAAGTGATCCCCGCCACCTTTTAAAAAATCAGCTATTTTCCACGCGCTGTCGGGCAGGTCGCGCCTGTTGGCAAAGTTGAGTTGGTTAATTGGAATAGGACTGTTATTGATCATGAAGCAATCAAGGTCACCATCCATGTCATAATCGAAAAAAGAAACCTGGGTCGTGTAGGCAGAGATATCAAGACCAAATTTGGCTGCGGATTCAGTAAATGTAAGGTTGTGGTTATTAATGTATAATTTATTTTTTCTTGAGCCCGTTCCCATATGGCCGGAGGCGCAAACATAGATATCAAGCCAACCATCGCCGTTTACGTCGCTGAATACAACACCGGTGTTCCATTTATCATCGTGTATGATCCCGGCACTATCAGAAATATCATCAAATTTAAAATCACCTTTATTGAGATAAAGCTTATTGGCACCGGCGTTGGAGGTCATAAATACATCGGCAAGGCCATCATTGTTAATATCGCCGATGGCCACACCTCCACCATTGTAAAAATTTCTGAATAGAAAACTATTTTCCAGGGCGCCGTCTTCAACTACGTTATTGAAGTTAATACCAGTATTCTCTTTTAATTCAAATAAAGCAGGCTTATCGTTCGTTTTTGTTTTACAGGAATTATAAATGAGGGATGTGGAAAGTAAAAATAAAAGAACCGGTCTTTTCATTATAAAACAAATTTCAGGAATACCTATTAAAAGTAAAAGGCCATTAAAAAATGACCTTTTACGAAAATAATATAAATTAAATCAAACTGTTGTTAATAACCATCATTCTGTTTAAGGTTGGGATTAGCAGCCAAAGCCGAAGATGGGATCGGAAAAACTAAGTGAGCTGCATCAGATGCAGGTTTCAGCGCCCATGCTTTCATAAATACTCCGAAGCGGATCAGATCCGTCCTCCGAACGATTTCCCAATATAATTCCCGGCCCCTTTCTGCTAACAGCGTATTTGGATCATACACATTATTTGTATTGACCAATGTCATGGTAGAAGGCAATGGAGCAGCTCCTCTTGCGGTTCTCAGTTGATTAACCAGTACCAAAGCGCCGGCGTTATCAGGTGCAGTAGCACGCATTTTTGCTTCAGCAACCATCAAAACAGCGTCTGCATACCTAAACAACATTACCCAGTTTCCGGAAGTACCACCACCATAATTTTTGCCGTTACCGGAAAAATCAGGTACATATTTTACTACCCGGATCCCTTTGATTTCAAGGTCATTGCCGATTTCTTTCAGGTCCGCATTGATATTAGGATCAAATTTTAATAAATTCCCTTTCCTGTCTTTTGCTGCTGTACCGTCTGCGTAGTATTGCTGACCTATCAATAAACCCGGGCGAATACCGGAGATGTCCGTACTTCCTTTATAGAATCTGCCACCAATCCTTGTATCTAACAAGGTATCGGTAGGTGTTTTAGTGGTAGTACCGGTCAATGAGAATGAATTGTAAAAGTCAGCTACAGTTGAGAAACCATTCCAGCCGCTTTGAGGAGCCAGTGGCTTGTAGGAATTGTAATGCAAAGTTCCCCACCACCTGTCATGCACGCCATTATTGTTTGTAGAAACGCCTGATGTATTTGGAGATGCAAATATTCCTTCTTTTGAACCAGAATTGGTCGCATTAAAGTTGTCAAAATAGTTGGCGCTGTAAGCATATTTTCCACTGCTTATTATTGCATTGCCGAGGGTTACCACCTGTTGCATATCAGCATCGGCAAATGTAGGAGCAGCCCTGTTATTGAATGCACCACGGTTTAGGTACAATTTCATCAATAAAAATCTCGCTGCATCCTGGCTGGCCTTATCCATTGTAGCTGTAGCCGGAAGATCAGGCAATACTGTTGTTAATTCACTGATTATAAATGATACCGCGCTATCACCTGTATAAACTTTTGGCGCATTTAAAAGATTTTCTCCAGGATCCCGGAAAGGATACTGGCCAAAAAGGTCTAACAATTGATATAAAGCCAGTGCTCTGAGAAACCGGGCTTCTGCAGCCTGAAGTTTTGATGGATTGAAAGCCAACACATTTGTTGCATCAAAATTGAGTTTATTCAAAGCGTTGAACTGGCCGATAATAATGTCCACGCCGTCTGCCTTAAAAGTATGCTGTTTCAATGCGCGCCATTTACCATTATCATCCCAGTCGCCGGCACGGGTCGGAACCACACACTCATCAGCGGTAACTTCCTCTAATGCAAGAATATTTCCCAGGTTTGCATAGGGTCCACCCACATCAATATAGGCGGTTTGTAATAGCAATTGGGTACCATTAGCGCCCAAGGCGTTGGCAGCCTGGTCGTTTGTTAAAGAACTATTCAGACCCTGGTCTAGTTTGGTGCAGCTTGTAGCAAGAGTAGCAGTAATAATAAATATTAGTGCAAGCCTTATATATTTGTATGAGTTCATAACTATATATTTATAATATTTTATAATGACATGTTAAAACCAAAATTCACAATTCTTGGCGTTGGGTAAGGGATGTACTCGATATTCCTGGATGGGTAACCACCGTTATTTTTATCAACATTCACTTCAGGGTCGAAGCCGGTAAATTTAGTAATTACGAATAAGTTATTGCAACCTACAAAAATGTTCAAATTCTTAATTGCATGCCCTATATCGCCAACCGCATACCCAAAGGTTATATTCCTTAATTTAAGAAAATCTCCTTGTTCAAGATACCTGGAAGACGCTGCAACACTGGAACTGATACTTTCCGCTGAACCAATTACAGATGCGTCAACATTTTTACCATTCTGGAAATTGCTGATATTGGTTACACTGTTAAAAGTATTATTGTAGATTTTATAACCTGATGCTCCGCTCGCATTCAAACTGATTGACAACTTACTTAACCTAACCGATGTGCTAAAACCAAATAGTAACTTAGGATTTGGGTCTCCCTGGAAGGTAGGATCATTTGCGATGATCTGCTGCCCGTTCTGGTCAAAACCGTTAAACTGTTTCAGGTAATACACGTTAACCGGCTGGTTGTTACCAATTACCTGGGCTAATGCGCCGGAAACACCCTGGCCACTTACGAATGCAGTCTGGATATCCGCCTGTGCAAAGTCTTTCAGCAAATTCTTATTATAAGCAATATTGACACTTGCATCCCAGGTTACTTTTTTGTTTGACAAGATGCTTGTTCCGATTGAAAACTCAACTCCTTCATTAATTAAATGAGCTGGTAAGTTGATAAAGAATATAGAAGCCGGAGCAGGCTGAATCGCTGTACTCTGGAATAACAGGTCAGAAGTATTTTTGTTGTAATAGTCTAATGAACCATAGATCTTGTTCTTAAATAAAGAGTAATCAAGACCAACGTTTACCTGGGTCGTTTTTTCCCATTTCAAATCCGGGTTGGCAACATTACTTTGACCGATGCTGTTGTAAGCACCGGAATTAAATTGTTCCAGGGAAGCGCCTGCAGGAAACTCCTGGTTACCGGTAATACCCCAGGAGGCACGGAAACCAAGGTTAGAGATAACGGCACTTGACTTTAGGAATTCTTCATTGCTAATTGCCCATTTAGCTCCTACTGAAGGGAAGTAACCGTATTTGTTATTTTTACCAAACTTACTGGATCCATCGGCCCTGATCGTTGCGGTAAGGTAATATTTATCAGATAAATTTAAGTTAGCCCTGCCAAAGTAAGACTGTATCTCAGTTTTAGCATCTACAAAAGTTGCTAAAGGAGTCTGTGTTTTTGCGTTCTGAAAAAAACTGGTATAAAGGATTGGAATGCGGTTTTCCTGATCCAGGTTAGTATTGAACTGGGAGGCAAAAAGAGAAGCATTAGAAAAATCACTTTTCCAATATTCAAAACCTGCCAACGCTTCTAATTTCAAATTACTGGTTAAAGAAGTGGTATAATTTATAGTGTGTGTAAAAGTCTGCGAAGTCAAAGTGGCATCGGAGATGGCAGCATTACCGATTCCTGATACACCATTTATTCCATCTATCCAGCCATCAATATTTGTATTCCTTTTTCCAGCTCCATGATTGATCGCATATAAAAATTTATACTCCAGGTTCCTCGTAATTTTAAAAGAGGCAGACACATTTGCTAAAAATACGTTTACGTCAGCCACATCGTTAAATCCGTCAATTACAGAAAGAGGATTGGGAACTGAATTGGTAGCTAAACTGTAAAGGCCATTCCCAGTTTTAAAAGGAGCAGTAGGATTCCAGTTCAGTGCATAAGAAATTAAGTTACCACCAGCACCGGCCGTGTTACTTACCAGGCCCATGTTCTCAGTAGTATGGCCAGCTATAATACCAAAGTCAACTGACAACCGCTTATCTAAAAATTTATATTGCCCGCCAAAGTTGCCTAAATACTTATCCAAGGAAGTTTTTTTGAGAAATCCGTAATTTTTAGACCCTAAAAAAGATGCACGGAACTTACCCGTCTCGCTTCCTCCACTTAAAGCCAGGCTATATTCCTGCGACACAGTACTTTGTGTTATTTCTTTTAAAGCGTCAACGGATGCCCCGTGATCAAGCGATGTTGAAAGCGTATCGAGGTGATATGTTTTAAGTGCCGATCTGAATTCTTCGGAGGACATTACTTTATATTTCTTCATATATCCAGCAGAAACTCCAAACTTGCTTCCGAATTCGAGTTTGGTTCCACTTGAAGCGCCCTTTTTGGTAGTAATTACAATGATACCATTAGCACCCCTTGATCCATAAATAGCCGTTGAAGAAGCGTCCTTCAATACATCGATCTGCGCTATATCATTTGGATTTAAATAAAGCAATGGATTAGATTCTGGCGTTGTACCGAAATCCAGGCCGGATCCGGCGCCAAAATTTAAACTTGGCCTGGCAGTCCTGCCGTCCAAAGGCACACCGTCAACTACATACAGCGGGTTGTTACTTGCCCGGATGGAGTTATTTCCCCTTATTTTAATAGTAGTGGCCGCACCAGGCTGACCACTGTTGCTTGTAATTTCCAATCCTGGTACTTTTCCCTGGAGCAACTGGTCAGGTGATGATATTACTCCCTGGTTGAAATCTTTCGATTTAACAGAAGTAACAGCACCTGTAAGGTCTTTTTTCCTGGCGGAACCATAGCCAACTACCACTACTTCATTCAAACTGTTGACACTGGCTTCCAGTTCGGCATTGATAGAAGACCTGCCAGCAACCGGTACTTCCTGAACAACTACTGCAGCCCCGGAAAAAACCAATACTGCATTTGCCGGAACATTGCTTAAAGAATAAACACCTTTAGCATCAGTCGAAGTTCCCGTAGTTGTCTTTTTGATTGTGATTGTAATCCCCTGAAGTGGTTCCCCTTTTTTGTCAGTTACCGTACCTGTAACGGTTTGGTTTTGTGCCAGGGCAAAAGCAGTAAGCCCAAAAACTGCCAGCAGGAGCATAGCAGACTTTCTCATCGTAGCAAGAAGCATAATCGTTAAGTTTTGTTTGAATATTAAATGATATCAGTCAAGTAATTCAGGTTCAAGTTAAATTAATTTTTCCGATTAAGGTAAAAAAAGTAACAGAACTTTAATTGTTTGATTAGTTAAAATTAGGATTGAATTTCGGAGTTAAATCTTCATTAACGCGTTATTTACCGCAAACGATTGCGGTATCCTTTGCGGAACGGTTTGCTGTGAATAATATTTAATAATTTTTAACATTTATCGTGTAAAAAGTACAATATTGAATTTTTACTAAATTTTGAATTTCGCAATAATGATTTTTTAGGTGGATTTTATAGTAGTCTATTATCCGGGCAAGTTGAATTGGAACCATTATAACGCAGTTTTTTTAGCCCCGGTAAAGATTGTTTTCCAAACAAGGTTAAAAAATGAGCGGGTGGTATCCCTGTCGTAATTAATGTGTTGATCATTGGCAGGATTGGTATTCTTATTTTTAATGATCGTATTGGCAAGAAAACTGATCAACCCCTTCTTTTTCAAAGTATCTTCACTGCCCTTCTTTAATATTTCCATTTTTAGGTCATGGTAAAGAAATAGTATGTCTCCAACAGCTTTTTTATCCGTTCCGTCGATCTTAAACGTCACGTCGTCAATTTGACCGGTTTTTATGGAAGCCATCGCCAAAGGTTCTATAATCGAATTTAAGGTCGTTGCTTTCATATCCTTCAACCGGCCCGAGATTGTGAATGCTCCATTGGTAGCATTGAGGGGAAACTGCCATTCCGTAGTGATATTGCCTGTTTTCAAAAATTTCGCGGTGGCATTCAATTTAAATAGCGGGTTTACCTTTATACGTGCCGGGATATTAGTAACATTTGTCAGTATTGCATTAACGTTTGTAAAAAGTACGTTTCCGGTCATTTCTGACTTAATGGCTCGCTCACGGTATGAAACCAGCGCATTATTGATCTTAACTGTCTTCATGTAAATGGGAAATGGCAATTTTAATATCTGTTGCTGAGGGTAATTGCCTGCTTTGCTTTTCCCTTCCGGTGGTAAGGTGCGGTCATTAAATATTTTTATAACCGGTTCAAACGAAGCATTTTCTACCTCAAGCTCTTTATTGGTTAGCAATTTTTTAATATTGACACCGGAAAGAACGACGTTATTTACCGCAATGTTATATTGGTCCTGCTGAAAGCGGCTTTGTTTCACAAACTCCTGCTCCGTAAGTGTTGGCGCCAGTGAAAAATTCTTAATTTTTATCGTGGACGCCTCACTGTTAATAACAAAATCACCCATGCTCATCTTATACAATTTACTTTTTGTATTAATTGAAAAGCCTCCGGCCGATAGTTCCCATTCAGCATTATTGATAAGATTATTGATAGTTGTTCCCTCACTTATCGCAATTATTTTTGTTGTTTTAAAGCGCACATTATTTAAGATAAAAGGCGGCTCGTCCGGTTTATCTTTATTTGCAATGACCACTTTTGTATTACCCAGGCTTATTCCCCCGATTTGCGCCTGGTCGATCAGATCGGTCGATAATTCAATAGATTGGTCCCCGGTTTTACGGTCGCCTGATTTTTTCTTTACATAAATAGTGATCGCCCCGCCATCGCAGCTGATCTGCCCGGCTTTTAATTGCTGTTGCACTATGAAGGCGTCTGTATTCAACTCATTTACCTGTATATTTTTTAGATCCGTTACAGGGTTGATATTGCCAGCTTTATATTGTTTTATCGCTGCAACATGCAGGTATCGGGCAACCGCGTTATAATCGACTTTTTCTAAATTGATCCTGGTACCATTTTTTGATTCAGGCAGCTGGATATTCTCCACCGTCGCCCTTACATCTTTGATAAAATAACTGATAATGCTTTCATAATTTTTTGTATGGTCAACCAGGAAATTACCCAGTGAAATATTAATATTTTCAAAAGTTGTTTGAACCTTGCCGCTTTTGTTTGTCATTAACAAGGTTCCATTGGTTACCTGGATAGAATCTGCTTTTATACTTTCAAATTTCCCGAGTATCTTTTGATACAATTCAAGCGTATCGTTCCGGGTTAAAGGTTTCGGATTGTCAGCTCCCGTATTAATGATCTGAATGACTGGTTTCAGTAAAATGATTTTTTTGGCTGCTACGTTTTGCTTCTGTAACAGGCCTGCGATATCGACTCCTGTTGCACTTACCTTTTGTATGCGGATATTATACAGGGCATTGGGTAAGCTATCCGTGCTATTCAACAATGCTTTTTGTGCTGAATCGGATTGCAGCGTAACATTATAAAATGCTGCACTGCCGGTAATTTCATCAATGCGTGAACTGTCATAGTGCAGGTAATAAAGACTGTCAGTCTTTTTGGAGATTGTCTTTTCTATGGAATCTTTGACGATCTTCTTTTTGTTAAATTGCCAATAGATGAAGCCGCCGATAGCGCTGGCAATAACAATAACAAGCAATATTTTAATTAGCTTTTTCATCAAGATTGAATTTTAATTATTCCAAAGCCCTGCAGATACATTTTAAAAAGGAAAGCCAAGTGCAATATTCAGTACGAGATTTTCTTTTCTCCAGACCCTGTTGCCTGGTTCAATTTTATCAAATATCCATCTTTGTCCATCCGGTAAATAAGGTCTTCGCAATGGAATTCCAATGTCTGCTCTCAATAGAACCAGCCCGGCATCAAACCTAAATCCAAACCCGGTTGTAACTGCCAGTTCTTTTAAGAAATCTTTCTTTAACTGTCCCGCCTTACCAAATAACAGCGTGTCCTTTGTCCAGATATTGCCCATGTCAACAAATACGGCACCTGTTACCTTCGCAAAAATAGGGATGCGCATTTCAGAGTTGAACTGCAGCTTGTAATCGCCACCTATCACCTGGTAAAGGCGTTTATCATCCAGGTTTGGCAAATAGGAACCCGGGCCGAGCTGGCGCATTTGAAATCCGCGCAAAGAACTGGAGCCGCCTATTACGTATTGTTTTGAAAAAGGTAAAATATTGGAATTATTGTAAGGAATACCTATACCGATCAGCAGCCGGTTGATCCAATCGAAGTTATTCGGCAATTTTACCTGGTAACGCAAATCGATATCCGCTTTTACATATTGCGCAAAAGGCGTGTTAAATATCGTTTTCTGCCTTGGCTGTTTGGCACCACTCAGCAAACCGGCTATATTCCCTGCCATATCCAGGCTGGTTCGGAAATACCATTGCCTTTTTGCAAAAGGATTGGCAGTATTGAAAGTATAAGAGTAGAATGACCCGAGTATTATTTCAGGATTTACATTCACCACCAGTGATGGTTTAGTCATCATTTCCTTTGTAAAAAGATCAGACAAACTGGTTCCATTTACATAAGTGAAGGCGAGGGGCGATATAAAATGTTCTTTATTGCTGCTTTTTTTCCATACCAATTCATACTGCAACCGGTACGCATTCTTTGTATAAAAAAATTCTTTCCGGAAAAATTCATAGCCGAGCAGTAAACGGGTACGTGGCGGATACAGGTTATCTTCTTTTACCTTGAGAAAAGGCAGGTAAAACCTGGGTAGATTGATAGACGCCTCGGTTCCGAACCTGTAATTATTACTATAGTTAACAGAATCGGGAAAGGAAATTTCAAACCCGCCATATACCCTGAACATCAATAATTGGGCGCCTTTAAATGCATTCCTGTTGCGCCAGTTTACGCTGAGTTGGGTACCCAGGTATTTATTTTCTTTAGAAAAACCATCGATCTCTGCCTGCAAGGATTTCTTTTTAGCCGGTGTCAGGTAATAAAATACATTGAGGCCGCCGGTAGCTGATGTATCGCCCGCCTGTTCATAACGGCTTTTTACAAATTTGAAAGTCCCCAGGTTGATCAACCTGTTTAATGTGGTATTTTGCTCTTTACTATTGTACACGCTACCCGGCCTGTAGGTGATCACATTTTTAAATAAGGAGTGATTGAATTTGTGAACAGTGTCCCTGATCAGCAATCCGTCTACATCTACAGTTCCTGCCTTACTGGTATCCGGCGGCGGCAACAACAACGTATAATTAGGGAAAAGCATGATCCTGTTGATATTGAAAGGCAGCGTGGCATTTGCAGGTATCGTGCTTTTGATGTTCAAAAAAAGATCGACTTCGTTGTTACCGATGGTGCTATCCGCATAAGCAACGAGGTATTCCGGTTTGAAATAATAGTAGCCTTTGGTCTTAACGTATAGGTCCAGCCGGTCCCGCTCTGCCTGTATGTCACTAAGCCTGTAGCCATTGCCAACCCGGAGAATCCCTTTTTGCTGTTCGTCTTTCAGCAAGGTTAACAGGCTTGAACTATCGCCTTCCCAGGTTATACTTTTTATTTTGTATTGTGGAAGTATATGTGCCTTGTAAACAGCCGTGGCCATATACCCGCTGTTAACAGTATCGCCTTTTACTGTAGAATGAAAATACCCAAGGTTCTCTAAAAAAGCCTGCATGTTAAGCGCTGTAACAGGAGCGTTAACCTTACTGCTCAATATCGGTGGTTCACCCAGTTTATTGCGAAAAAATGCCCGCACTCCTTTTGGTCTTTTGGGCTGTCCGATCACAAACCACCACCATACTTTGTATGCCCTCCCTAACGCGAACTTGTTGGCACTGGGTTTTGCTGCCAGTTTTAGTTGTTTCCTAAGCGAATGCGAAGAGGCTGTTACGTTTGAATCTTTTTCTATTTTGATATCCGCCCCGCGGTATAATCTTTCACCAGCGGGCAAATACCTTTTCACACTACAGCTGCTGACAATGGTTATAATTAAACAATATATGATCGGTCTGCGCATCTAATTTATTCAGCTGTTTTTTTATTCCTCCTGTAAAATAATTCATTGAACATATCATAGTCCATCGTCATGATGAACGCAAGCCCCGTTTCTATCACATACCCATCTAACACTACTTCGAACGGGGTCTTTTTATATGACCGGATCATATACTTTCCATCTGTCGATAATTTATAATTTACCGTTACATCCGGTAAAAAGCGACTTGCTTTTTGCTGGGATGCTTTTGTCGACGCATCCTGGCTCTCAATACCAAAATTTCTACCTACTGCTACGGTTAACCGGTCATTTAAAAAATTTTTTGATACGTCTATATTCAAATCTGTTTTTTGCGCATCATCATTGTTGGTAAAATCTTTATAGGAATTAAGGTTAAGGTCGATATTGATACCTTTAAAAAGATCGGAGGCGATCTGGTCGAGCGCAGCTGATAAAAATTTACTTACGCTTTCACCGCCAACGTCGGAGAAGTCGGTGCCGTTTCCTTTAAAAAAATCTATGCTTTGTTCACCCACAAAACGATCCAATGCCAATAAGGCGAATACCTGTTTGTTGGTAGATGCCACATCTGTCCTCAATTGTACCAGTTTGTTTTCAATGGTTGTCCTTAATTGCCTGCTGATCGATTGGTCGTCGGCCAATTGAATATCAAAACTAATGGCTGGTTTATTTAGCACCCCTGTCAAAGAAAGAATCACCCTGAACGGTATCTTCTGGTTGAAAGACCTGGCGATCTTCGGATCAACCGATCCTACTTCATTTCCCAGCAGATCTTTCACTGCAGTATTGGCGAGGTATTCCGCGCGTATATTTATTTGCGCATTGGTTGCCGGGCCATTAAAATCAATAGTGCTGCCGGGAATTAAATTAAACCGCTTTCTTAAAAACTGGTAATTCAATTCGTAATAACCGCTATCAAGGCGATAAACACCCAACATGGCCGTTTTGCCGGTGGAACCTAAGCCCGCACTTAATTCCGCGATCCCTTTTACTTTCAACAAGTCACCGGTAGTTGGGTCAATTATTATGGTTAAGGTAGCCTGGTTGTCTGCTTTGATAGTAAGCTTGTAGGCAAGAGATCCGCTGGAATCTGTTCGTACAGCATCTACCGGTGCAACGGCTATTCTGCCGGGAAATGCCGCAGCATTCTTCCTGTTAATAAACCTTACCACCGACCTGGCCGCATCCCGGTTAGTATTTTTTTCAGGTAACACAAGAGCTACATCCGATCCTTGTTTCAGATTAATATCCCCATTGATCGAAGGGTTTGAAGTACTGCCTGTAACAGCCACCTGTGCGTCCATTATTGCGTTGCCGTAAATCTGGTTATTGATCGCCTTTGGCGCGCTGATCAATTTAAAATCCTGCGCTTTAAGATCGAGTTCCAGGTCATATGCTTTAAGTGATTTTGCACAAAGATTGCCATTCACAGTAAGCACGTGATCCAGCGAATCTTTGATCAGGAAACGACTGAAGTTGATGGCAGGATAATCAAATACGACTTTTTGCTTGTCGACGGTATAAGTAGTGCCAAATTGATTTAGCCCAAACCGGGTAGTATCGAAATTTAGCGCGCCCGTCCACTCCGGCTGTGCAAGTTTACCTTTTAATGCGAGCTGGCCATTAACAGATCCGGCGGTAAAATTTACTTTATTTTTTAAGAAGCCTTGCAGCGTCGTTAACTGCAAATTTTTAATATCAATTAACGCAGCCAGTTGCCGCAATCCGTTGTTCAAAAAAATATCTGCGCCAACATTTACATCATTGCCATTGCCTGCCAGGCCGAGGTTAGCATGGAGCGTGTTCTCATTTGTCATTTTTGCATCCAGCTGGAGATTACCAACCGGCTGTTGCATCAGGGCAAAGTTTCGTACAGAGGCCGTACCGGATAACCCGTGAAGCAATTTACCAAAGCCATTGATAAGAAACTTTGCATCGAGCAAACCGGATGCTGCTAAAGAATCTTTGTGGATGATCCCGGTAAGATCGCTGATATTAAAATTTTGTATGCTGATATCGATTGGCCCGCCGGCATTATCCTGCCGGCTGATTGCGGATATGTTTGCAGAATCGCTGCTTAGGGAAAGATTGCTGAATAATATTCCCCGGGATGAATAACTGATACGGTTACCGGGAGAGGTGATCCAGGTTTTATAATTCAAAACAATACTGTCACTGAGTGAAAAAGTGATACTGTCTGCACTCACTATAAACATCCCGGTGATTGAATAACGGATAATATTGGCCTGGTCCCGTTTAATTATAATTAGTGGAATGGTATCGTTGGCATTACTTTGATTTACCGGAGAAAACTGTGATACATAAATGTTTGTTAGAGGAAGAGTTTTGTTACCAGGGATTGATTCTCCACGCGAGCCAACAATTAAAAAAAAATTAATTAAAAATACCGCTACAAATGGTTTGTACAAAACAGATTTGCCTATCCGTATTAAAATTATTTTACTTGTCATGTGGATCGGTCAGCTCAACATTTGATCGGTGAATTAATAAACGAAGGAGCGATACCTGGTCTGGCACTCCCAGCTTGAGCCTACTGAAATATCCATGCCTCGTTTTTAAGCCTGATTCTATTGGATTTCAAAAATCTAAAGTGATAAATTAACTAGCCTGTGTGCAAAAATTTCCCCAACTTATTTGGACTTAATTTTACAGGGCTCGGTTAAAAGTACAAATTAATGAGCGATAACAGTGCTTTTCGCTAAGCAAATACCCTACGATTGCTTGCAAATATCATTTTGTCAATAGTGAAAAACCGAAAACACTTCCTTCACCAATTATGCTATCCGCCCAAATTGTGCCGTGTTGTGCTTCTATAAATTCCCTTGATATAGCCAGGCCGAGACCGGTTCCGCTGCGTTCATGCGTTCCCGGCACTTTATAATAACGATCGAATATTTTCGGCAGGTACTTTTCATCAATGCCGTTTCCTGTATCCTGTACGGTAAATTCAACCAGATTTTTATTTTGCAAAACATTGATCGTTATTGTTGAATTTTCAGGAGAATACTTGATCGCATTCGTTAAGAAATTGATCAGCACCCAGGACGTTTTTTCGATGTCGGCCTGTATCAATGGAAGATCGCCGGGCATATTTATTTTCAGTTCCACATTTTTTTGTCCTGCATTAAACCGTATGGCGCTGACTGCCTGTTCTACAATAATTGCAGGTTTTGCCGGTTGGAGTTTCAATTCAATGTGACCGGTTTCTACCTGGGCCATATTCAACAGTTCACTGGTGATCTTTAAGAGCCTTTCCGAATCATCGGTAATACTTTTCACAAGGTCCGTTTGTTCGGGCGACAGGTTACCGATCCTTTTGTCTTCCAGCAACTGGGCACTCATTTTTATAGAGGAGATAGGTGTTTTTAATTCATGTGAAACCGTAGCTATAAAATTGGTTTTGGCTTCATTCAATTCATGAAAAGGTGTGATGTTCCTTAAAACAATCACCTGGCCAACCACCGCCCCGTTATTGGTAACATCCAGGATATCTTTATTAAAATAGCTTTCCTTATCGTCCGCGTAAATTTTCAATTCATTGCCGGCCACATCCTGCAAGATCTTGCGCATCAGGTCATTTTTAATTGCTATGTCAGGGGAATACTTTCCTATGATGTCGGCTTCTTTTAATCCAAATAATTTTTCAGCAACTGCATTTAAAAAGAGAATGTTTCTCTTCGCATCCAACCCGATGATGCCATCCCGCATTTGGTTGATAATTGTTTCAATGCGGCTTTTTTCAAATCTCAATTGTGCCAGGTTACTATTTTCGTACTCATCCAGTTTTTCCGCCATTGAATTAAACGCACCTGCCAATTCTCCAAATTCATCCTTTTGATTCAGGTGGATGCGCTTGCGATAATTCTTATTGGCGATTTCCCGGATCCCTTCATTCAAAACCTGTATCGGCGCAGATATCACGCCAGGGAAATTGATAACGAAAGTAAACGCAATGATACCCAACACAACGAAAATAATGGTAAGCCAGAAATTGGCATCTTCTCCCGTTTTTTCTACAATCGCATTCTTACGCAGGATCGCTGCCTGGTTCAGGTCATTAATGATATTGATCGATTGCCGTATCTGCGGATAATTACTCGAATCGTGCGGATCCAATAAAAGTTCCTGGAAATTTTTTCTCAATTCATGGGTAGCTTCTTTTTCGCCGAACTCGGTGATATTCGATTCCTGTTTTTTCAGATTGCTTTCAAGCACCAGTTCAGCGTCTTTATCTATAGGAATACTTTCCAGCGCCCTAAGCATATTGTTACAGTACACCAATGACTCATGGTTATTTCGCAGCACCTGTTTCGAATCGTCGCTCAGGCGGTTGATATAATAAAAAGAAAGCACGCCGAATGTTACTATTACAACGAACAGGAATGAAAAACCAAGTATTAATTTTGTTTTTAGTTTCATATTAAATTATGACAAGATTACGATATCAACATTAGCTGCTGATAATTTGGTAAGCAGGTGATTAAATACCGCTGTATTCATTATAACATTCAGCAAATTCAAGTGTGGCTTGCCGATGCAAATGGTGGTGATCTTTTTTTGTGCGGCGATATCAAAAATACCTTTCGCTATATTATTGTTCTTTATCCTGATTACCTCCGCGCCTAATTCTGTAGCCAGTTTAAAATTATTGATCAAATGACGTTGTGCTGCCAGGCCTATTTTATCTGCCTGCTCTTTAGGCGTTTGCACATATAGTAAGATCCATTTAGAATTATAGTAGGAAGCCAGCCTGGCAGTTTTACGAATTACTTTTTTAGCGATCTCATGGTTGCTGCTGATACAGGCCAGGAAGCGTTCCGTTTTTAGTTGTGACCGGGCGGGCAGGTCATTTTCTATTTTTCTTTCTACCTGGCTCGCAACTTCCCGCAAGGCAAGTTCTCGTAACTGTAATATTTTTTCAGGCTTAAAAAAGTTTTCCAGTGATGACTGGATCTTATCGGCAGTGTAAATTTTTCCATCTTTTAATCTTTCAACCAATTCATCAGCGGTGAGGTCGATGTTCACCACTTCATCCGCCTGCTGCAAAACGCTGTCGGGGATGCGTTCCAGCACGTCTACACCGGTTATCTCCCTAATATCCGCGTGCAAGCTTTCGATGTGCTGAATGTTAACGGCGCTGATCACTGATATACCGGCATCCAAAATATCCAGCACATCCTGCCAGCGTTTTTCATTCTTGCTGCCTTCAATATTACTATGCGCCAGTTCATCTACGATCACCACTTCGGGATGCAGGTTTATTACCGCCTGCACATCAAACTCTTCTAATTCTTTACCGCGGTAAAATAAACTGCGTCTCGGGATCACCGGTAGTCCTTCGAGTAATTCATGCGTTTCTTTCCGGTTGTGAGTTTCTATGTACCCGATCTTAATATCCACGCCGTTCCGCATCAATGTTTGCGCCTCCTGCAACATACGGAAAGTTTTCCCTACACCGGCACTCATGCCAATATAGATCTTAAACTTACCCTTCCTTGATTTCCGTATCAGGTTAAGGAACTGTTCCGCATTATCTTGTTTATAATCAGGCATGATTTGTAATATCTTTTACTTCGATGATAAAGGCCCTGTAACCCTGGTTCTCTTTTCCTTCGATTTAGCAGCCGGAGTGTAGAGCATGGCTGTGCAAAGGCAATTTTTACAATGCTTGCTTTTCAGTATAGCATGGTTTACACAGCTCTTACAACCCATCCAGAAATCCTTATCTTTTGCTACCTCGCTAAATGTCACCGGTTCAAAACCCAGCCCGGCATTCATTTTCATAATTGCGAGGCCGGTAGTGATACTAAATATCTTTGCACCGGGGTATAAGGACTTTGACAATTCGAATATCTTTTCTTTGATCAATTTGGCAACGCCGTTACCCCGGTAGGCTGGTGCTACGATCAGGCCGGAGTTTGATACAAACTCACCGTTTCCCCATACTTCAATATACGAAAATCCAACCCATACATTGTTATTAGTTACAGCAATAACTGCTTTGCCTTCATTTATTTTTTTAATGATGGATGCAGGTGATCGTTTTGAGATGCCTGACCCACGTATGATAGCAGCCGCTTCCATTTCATCCGTTATTATTTTTGCGAATTGTCCGTCCTCTTCTATTGCCACCCGGACTACTATATTTTTCACTTTATTTGTTTTTAATGCTAAATATTTTAATTCATTGCTAATTTTTATCACTTCAATTGATCCAATTCAATATTCAATTTTAAGACATTTACTTTCCCAGGACCGAATAAACCAAGCAATGGTTTTTGGATTTGTTTTTCCACCAGCGCCTTTATTTTCTCTGCAGAAATATTTCTTGTTTTTGCAATTCTTGCAACCTGCACATACGCTCCCTGTGCAGAGATATCAGGATCCAGGCCACTACCGGAAGCCGTTACCATTTCAGAAGGAATGTCTTCTTTTTTTACAGATGGATCATGCACCAAAAAAGTATCAATTCTATCCTGCACCTGTTTAAGGTAATCAGGATTGGTCGCTCCTTTATTTGATCCTGCAGAGCCTGCAGCATTATATTCAACAGCGGAAGGACGGCTCCAGAAATACTTATCCTCCGTAAATTTTTGACCTATGTTAGCATAGCCGACTACTTTGCCATTCACACTGACCGTTTCCCCTTTTCCTGCACCTGGCGCAAGCCTAGCAACTGTTGCGATAAATAATGGATAAATAACAGCACAGATGATTATAAATACCAGCGTAAGTTTTAAGGAAGGCAACAAATATCTTTTCATTTTATTATTTTTTAATTTCAATTTATTAATCGACGAAACCAAGCAGCATATTGGAAAGTTGAATGCTACTTAAATCATTCTACATAAATAATCCTAACAACAGATCAATTAATTTAATCCCGATAAATGGTACTATGATACCACCCAATCCATAGATCAGCAGGTTCCTTCGTAACAGGGCGCTTGCACCGATCGGTTTATATGCAACGCCTTTTAGCGCCAGTGGAATAAGAATGGGTATAATGATGGCGTTAAAGATTACGGCAGATAAAATAGCACTTTCGGCGCTTTTCAGATACATGATATTCAACGATTGCAACCCCGGTATGGAAGCGATAAATAAGGCCGGAACGATCGCGAAATATTTTGCCACATCATTGGCAATTGAAAAAGTAGTAAGCGTTCCCCTGGTCATTAGCAATTGCTTGCCTATCTCCACGATCTCGATTAACTTGGTCGGATCGTTATCCAGGTCGACCATATTACCGGCTTCCTTGGCAGCAGCTGTTCCACTGTTCATAGCAACTCCAACGTCAGCCTGTGCCAGTGCGGGTGCATCATTGGTACCGTCTCCCATCATGGCTACCAGTTTGCCGCCTTGTTGCTCCTTTTTGATATAGTTCATTTTATCCTCTGGCTTTGCTTCTGCAATAAAATCATCCACGCCTGCTTTTTCTGCGATGAATTTCGCCGTTAGCGGATTATCGCCGGTAACCATTACGGTCTTCACCCCCATTTTTCTCAACCGCTCAAACCTTTCCCTGATGCCGGGTTTAATGATATCCTGTAATTCAATTACTCCCAGCGCGGTATTATTGCGACTGACTACCAAAGGCGTACCGCCGTTATTCGAGATCATCTTTACTTTTTCTTCTGTTTCAGCCGGAAAAGGATTGCCGGCTTTAATTACCATGGTACGGATAGAATCAAAAGCACCTTTGCGCACTTTCGTTCCGTCTGCCATATCCATCCCGCTGCTTCTTGTTTCAGCAGTAAATTTTATGAATTGTGAGTTTTGAGTATTGAAATGATCCGGGCCTAATTTACCCAACTCAACAATTGATTTCCCTTCAGGCGTTTCGTCCGCAAGTGAAGACAATACGGAAGTTTCAATAAATAATTTTTCATTAACCCCGTTGGCCGGATAAAAGTTGGTAGCCTTCCTGTTACCAATTGTTATGGTGCCTGTTTTATCTAATAAAAGCACATCGAGGTCACCGGCGGTTTCTACTGCTTTACCGCTTTTTGTAATTACGTTGGCACGCAGGGCCCTGTCCATACCGGCGATCCCGATGGCGCTTAAAAGTCCGCCGATCGTGGTGGGTATCAGGCATACATAGAGTGATACAAACGCCCCGATAGTGATAGGTGTGTTCGCATAATCCGCAAAAGGTTTTAAGGTTACACATACGATCAGGAAGATCAGTGTAAAGCTTGCCAGTAAAATTGTAAGTGCAATCTCGTTAGGTGTTTTTTGGCGTGATGCTCCTTCCACCAAGGCGATCATTTTATCTAAAAAACTTTCGCCGGGCTCTGTGGTCACCCGTACTTTAATACTGTCTGACAATACTTTTGTTCCCCCGGTAACTGAAGATTTATCACCGCCGCTTTCCCGTATCACCGGCGCAGATTCTCCGGTGATGGCGCTTTCATCTATAGTAGCGATGCCTTCGATGATCTCTCCGTCGATCGGTATCAGGTCGCCTGCTTCACAAAGAAATACATCGCCTTTTTTTAATTGGGAAGATGGAACGATTTTAATTTCATTGATATACATTTCACCCACCGGTTGTATAAATTTCGCCGGTGTTTCTTCCCGTGTTTTTCTTAAACTGTTTGCCTGTGCCTTGCCTCTTGCTTCTGCAATGGCTT
>JBDSLD010000265.1:0-9980 GCA_039916545.1 Ferruginibacter sp. | reverse complement strand
TAAAATTTTATTTCAATGAAGAAGTTAACTATCATAATAGCTTTTCTTTTTTCCCTGGCCGCCAATGCGCAGGTAAAAAAAGTGACTTTACAGGCCAGCGGACTAACCTGCAGTATGTGTAGCAATGCCATTTATAAATCGCTGCAATCAATAGATTTTGTACAAAAGGTAGCAGCGAATATTAAAAACTCAACCTTTGATATTTCTTTTAAGCCAGGTGCAAAAGTAGATTTTGACAGGCTTAAAAAGAAGGTAGAGGATGCGGGTTTTTTTGTTGCTGGTTTGACTGCTGTTATCAATTTCGAAAATATACCAATAGTCAATGACAGTCATGTCATAATCGATGGCAATACCTTTCATTTTCTAAATACGAAGGACCAGGTGTTGACCGGTGACAAAACAGTCCGCATATTGGATAAAGGTTTTGTATCAGCCAAAGAGTATAAAAAAAATAGCAGGTTTACTTTAATGGAATGTTACAAAACCGGGGTAGCCGGCTCTTGCTGCAGCAAAGATGGCCATGCAGAAGGGACAAGAATATTTCATGTAAGTATTTAAAATTATTTGCCACGAATGCACGAATTAATACGAATAAAAGCGAATGTGATATTCGTGTATTCGTGGCAAAAATTTAATTGCCGGGTAGAGGAATAAAATATTCAATTCGCTTTGTTTATAACCGCCCCACAAAACATAAATGAAAAAAGGGTTCATCATCATTTTAATACTTTCTGTCAACGTTGCAAAAGCGCAGGAGCTTTTCGTATATACGGAGCCTGCAAGTAATATGGCTGCGAAAAGTATTGGGCTCCGTCTGAATAATTATTTTATGAAAGATGGTCAGTCTGGCCGTATCAACTATCATTTGCTACCTGAAATAATGTGGGGTGTTTCAAAACATGTAATGGTGCATGCAGAAGCTTTTACGAGTAATGGCGATGGCCCTTTTACCGTGGAGGGTGGAAGCTTTTATGCCAAGTATCGCTTTTTTAGTATCGATGGGGTTCACAACCATTTTCGCATAGCGGCTTATGGAAGGTATAGTTTTAACAAGAGTAATATAGGCCAGCCGGCGATCGATTTTAACGGCCGGAACTCTGGCTATGAAGGTGGCCTGGTAGCTACTAAACTGGTCAATAAAGTGGCTGTTTCCGCCAGTTCGTCTGTCTTGTATGCCAACGATAACGGATCCGAAAAGTTTCTTTATGGAGATAAAAATCGTACTGCTTTTAATTATACCTTGTCGCTTGGTAAATTAATGTTACCGAAGGAGTATACCGGTTATGGCCAAACTAATATGAATCTTATGCTGGAACTACTCGGACAAACAACGGCAGGCAATGGAAATACTTTTATTGATATCGCACCATCCGTCCAGTTTATTGTTAAGAGTCGTATGCGGGTTGACATCGGCTATCGGTCTCCGCTGGTTAAAAAATTGTACCGGGCTGCTCCCCGGGGTTGTATAGTAAGGTTGGAGTATAATATCTTTAATTTATATTAAGATGAAAAAGATCATTCGGTTTCTGTTATCATTGTTTCAAAAAAAAGATTGTTGTAAATGAAAAGGGTAATCATAGCAATAGTAATTATTTGTTCCGGCCTTGCCGTGAAAGCGCAGCCTAAAGTTGGAGATATGGCTCCTGCTATCTCCTTGCCCAATGCAAAGGACAGTATGATTAACCTGTCATCATTCAAGGGAAAAGTGGTGTTAATAGATTTTTGGGCAAGCTGGTGTGCGCCTTGCAGAGCGTCAAATCCATCGATCGTGCGACTTTACAATAAGTATAAAGCAAAAGGATTTGTGGTCATGGGTATATCACTCGATACCGAAAAAAGCGCCTGGCTAAAAGCAGTTGCCCATGATAAAATAAAATTTATACAGGTAAGTGATTTGAAGGAATGGAATTCACCAGCTGCCGAAAAGTACGGAGTTGAACAAATACCAAATTCCTTTTTGATAGATAAAACTGGTAAGATCGTCGCAATAGATCTCGAAGGCAAGGAACTGGAGACTAAGATAATTCAGTTGCTTTGATCAAAAGATTGAAGGCTTAAGGCAAAGGGGTATGGGTTAGATACCTGTAGTAAATTTATTAATGCTGCCGACTTCTTATTACTCATTCGTTTACTTCAAAGATATAGCCCAGGATGGGTTTGTTATTGATTAGCACAGTAACAGGGTAGGTATCTTCCTGGTCAAATTTGTAGTTGAAAATGATACTGCCACCGGAAAAGGTATAATCAACCGTTTTAGTTTTTTTCTTTTTTTCTTCACCGATCACCAATGATACAATATCGACCTGGGCGCCGGGATTAAGCTTGATGTTAAATGAAACGGGGCTGTTCAGCTTTGCTTTTACCATGCCATTGTTGGGTGAAAATTTACCCAGCTTATATTCGTATGCCGCACTTTTCACTAATGGCAACGATAAAAAACTGCTTGCACTTTTTGGGCCGGGGCCAAGCTGCCAGGCATCATTATCAGGAAAATGCTGATAATTGAAAATATATCGGTCAGCAAAAAAGTAATCATCATTGTACTCTTTTGTGTATTTCGTCATTTTATCATCCGTATAACCGCTGCCCCAGGCAGGATCTACATAATACCAGGTGTCAGGGCTCACGCCAAGTTGCACAACTGCCCAGGTATGATTAAACTCTTCTGGTTTTTCTTCTATTTGTTCAGTTTTGTATTTTGCATAACCTGCCACAGTAAGACAACGGATTTTTACCACACTGCACATATCCTGGAACAGCGCCGCATAACCGGCAGCATTCGCCTTCCTCGATTTTAGTACGAGGTCCGTGTTTATTTTTTCATTGTCATTATTTTTTCCTGCTTTAAGATCGAATGTGATATTGTAAGCTATCCAGTCAAATATGGCCCTCACCTTATCTTTCGCCTCCGGGAACTTTTTGGTTACGATATAACTGATGGTACCCGTGTTCAAAGTATCAAGTGTGCCCAAAGATTTTACATAATCATCTATTATCTTAAAATCCGGATCCGATGACTGGGCAGAAGAGGTGGTACCGGATATAATTAATAAAACACTTAACAGAAGGGCATACATATATTTCATAAAAATAAAATTAATCAATAAGCCGTTAACAGAATACAAAAGTTTAGATTAAAAAGGTGAGTATCCACTAACGAAAATTGATGGATATTTTTTATTTTGTAGCAGGAAACAGGGATAAACCTGGCGAATTTTATATGGTCACTTACTCTACAATAATTTTAAAATTTGATCAGCAGGGTGAAAAAACCGGTTGGACCTATATCAAAATTCCTGCTGAAATTGCCGGGCAGCTTCAGCCTGGAAATAAAAAATCATTTCGTGTAAAAGGAAAACTGGATTCGTACGCTATCAGTGGGGTTGCTTTGCTGCCAATGGGGGGAGGAGATTTTATTATGCCGCTGAAGGCGGATACCAGGAAGGCCATTGGTAAAAATAGGGGCGCCACATTAAAAGTTCAACTAACGGTTGACAAAGTTCCTTACCAGATCGATACAACTTTTATCGAATGCCTGGCCGACGAACCGGCGGCTTCAAAATATTTTTATTCGCTTCCTGCGGGTCATCAAAATTATTTTAGCAAGTGGATCGAAACTGCAAAAACTGACCCTACAAAAATTAAGCGAATTGCACAGGCCGTATCTGCTTTAGCAAAGAGTATGGGTTTTTCGGAAATGGTAAGGGCGGAGAAGAAGGATAGAGAAACGCTTTAGTCTGTCAAAGGAAAAGAATAAACAAGCTAATTTTTAAACTGTCGGTTATGTTGGATTGAAGAAAGTAATTACCTAAAAACCATTTCTCCTGGTTCACGCAATTAAAAAATCCGGTAAGCTATTTTTCATTATTTTGATGGCGTATTTCTAATAATAAAATGATTTTATGAAACAAATAATTATTGGTTCAATGGCTTTGTTCCTGCTTTTTCAAACTGTGACGGCACAGTTGACTACTTTACCTGATGGAGGTAATAAAAAAGCGATGGTAGGCGAGCGCGTAGGCCTTACAGATATTATCATTCAATATAGCAGGCCGGGTGTAAAAGGCAGGGAAGGAAAAATATGGGGAGAGTTAGTTCCATTTGGGTTCAGTGACCAGGGATTTGGCACCAGTAAATCGGCGCCCTGGCGGGCAGGAGCCAATGAAGGCACTACCATTGAATTTTCAACGGGTGTAAGCATCGAAGGAAAAAATTTGCCGGCCGGGAAGTACGGGTTTTTTATAGCTCCCGGTAAGGATGAATCTACTTTGATCTTCTCAAAAAATAATACTGCCTGGGGAAGTTTTTTCTATGATCCTTCGGAAGATGTACTTCGCGTAACCTGCAAGCAGCAGGTGATGGATAAGTCAACAGAGTTCCTGGAATATAAATTCACTAATCAAACGGTCAATGGCGCAACCATCGAATTGCTATGGGAAAAATGGATGTTCCCGTTTAAAGTGGCGACTGATATTCAGAAGACTCAATTGGCATCTTTTAAAAAAGAATTACAAACTGAAAAAGGGTTTACCTGGCAGGCATTTGTGCAAGCTGTTAACTGGTGTGCCGAAAATAATACCAACCTCGACCAGGCCTTGCAATGGGCCGATAATGCGATCACAGGTAAATATATCGGCGAGAAAAATTTTACCACTTTATCTGCCAGGGCACGTATTTTAAATTTGATGGGCAAGACAAGTGAAGCGGATGCTGTAATGAAGGAAGCCTTGCCACTCGGTAACATGAATGAGGTCCATGGGTATGCCCGCCAATTGTTAGCCGGTAAAAAGAACCAGGAGGCCGCGGAATTTTTCAGGGCCAATTATAAAAAATATCCCAATACATTTACAACCAACATGGGAATGGTAAGGGCCTTAGGCAGTGAAGGAAAATATAAAGAAGCCTTGAAATATGCCAATGCAGCTTTGCTACAGGCGCCCGATGATACAAATAAAGCAAATGTAACAGCGATCATTGAAAAATTAAAAGCAGGAAAGGAACTGAATTGATAGAGGTTTTGAGTAATAATCATTTCCAGGATAGATCCAGCCTCGCAATATTAAAAACCGATGACTTAAAAGCTGGATTGGGATTCATGGGTAATTGGTTACAGAAACACCCGCAGAAACAAAGCGAACCCATTGTCTTTTTTAGGATTATCCTTAATGGTTACAACATGCAAGCCGGCTGGCGTCCACACTTTAAATATTTCGCCCTTTTTATGTGCCGCGATCGCTTCATCCAGTTGCGGCAACATGGCGCCACGTATGAACCAGCCCAGGTCGCCACCTCTACCGGCTGAACTGTTATCCGCACTATAAGTTCGGGCCATGGATTCGAAAGAGCTGCTATCCGATTGGATTTTTTTAATAATATTGCCTGCCAGCGAATCGGCGAATTTTTTGCTGAAAGTAGACGTGTCTATCAGGATATGACTGACATGATAAAATGTATTGGGGACTTTAGCCAGCACCTTTATTAAAAAGTTGGCACCTTTGAACGGACCATAAACCTTACCGACTTTTCCTTTGTAAGCCAGGCTGTCTGCCAGGCCTAAAAACGAAGTGGTGCTCATCACCGTTACCGTATCAATTTTATATTTTTTTTTGAGTCTATATTTTACGTAGCCGATGGGATCGGATGTAGTGTCCAGTTCTTTTTTAATTTGGGCCAGCGATTGGCTTTTTACCAAAGTTGCCATCATTACGAAGACGATGATCGATACAAGTTGCTTCAATTTTAAAATTTTACAAATATACAAATTCAAGGGGGTAACTATTGGGTACGCTCCAAATTGACACGGCAGCAAATATTAGAAAAATTATAAATTTCGGATCGGGCGAAAGCTGTATTATAATTTTAATTTGCGGATAACTGATTTTACCTGCTTTTGCATTTCATACAGCTGGCCGGTTTGTTGCTGAATAAAAGTATTTTCTTCTATCCGGCCCATCACTTTATTCATTTCTTCATTGTTATCATACACCATCTTACGAAAAGGGTTGGTGTAATCCTTGATCCTTGATTCATAAATTCCTTTGCACATCCATTCTCTTGTTGTTACGGCTTTTTGTAATAATTCTTTAAAAAATTCAGCTGTAAATTGTCTTGGTGTACTATTTAAAATTTCCAACAATGAAGTATATGCATGATTCAATTTATCTGTAAAATAATTTTCGCTTTGGGCACCATAAAAATCATGTATTTCTTCCCAGCTTTTTATTTTATTGGTAGTAATTCCGGTAAGTAATTTTTCAACCGCTGATCGCTGGATCAATTGCCCGCCAATATTCATCCATTCACTCCGTTGTATCTTAGCTGAAATGGTTTTCTTCAATTCATCAAAACTGCTGAACTTGTTTTTTTGAATGTGTTTTAATAATTCCATGACACCATAATATTGGACCAGCTCTTTAAAGATTCCGATAGATTCGGGTACTTTAACTACAGATGTTTTCCTGGTGGAATTTTCACATTCATCCGATATGGCCGTACCATCTTCATCTGGCTGAAGCGACTGTAAAAAAGTAAGCGCGGTAAAGATCTCATTGATCGTATCAGGAGCCAGGTAATCATATTCAATGTATTGTACCCTGGTGGTCCGTTTATCGCGGTCAACGTATTTATGGGCATTGCGTTCCAGTGCATACATGTTGTACATGAACCAGTAAGCGGGCATTATTACCAACTCATCTTTTGCCACATCGTTGCTGATCAAACTGAATGGCACAGGGATATTAAGTTCCGCGGGGAAATCACCTTTTGCAATAATTGCAAAAGAAGCAAATTTTGAATTGTGTTTCAGGCTCACACAGAGTCCTGGCCAAAAGCCACGCCCGGCAATGATCTCACCATCCGCACCACGACTGTTATGATTACTGCCGATGGTGGCGCCGGCGGCCATATTGCTCTGGCCCATAACCAACGCTGCACATAGAAAAGAATTATTATGGTGCTGTTCATGTGATGGAAAGATTAGCGAATTCAATACTTCGCAACATGAAATGGTGGAGTTGTGACCAAGATAAGAGTTGAGCAAACGAGCGCCGTATTTAAGCTGTGAATGAGAGGCCATGATAAAGCGCACTGCCTTTACCCCGTAAAAGATCCGGCATCCGTAGCCGATTATTCCGTTTACCAGTTCGCAGCCTTCACCTATTTGCGAAATGTTATTTTCATCGCTGTTGATGGTAAGGTTTTTTAATTTATTGGCGCCTTTCAAATAAGCGTCGGTACCTATCAGTACATCTTTTATGATCTTACAATTTTTGATAACCGTGCGATCGCCTACCGATCCATATCGCCCCCGGTGCTTTGCAAATTTTTGATCGGTAAATTCCTTAAACTTTTCCATGAGGCTTGCCCTGTCCCTGAATTTACTCCACATGTAGGCATCAGCCGCCAGCATGCCGTCAAAAGGAATCACACTCCTGCCACCGTTCTCGTTACACAGTTCCATCCATACCCTAACCTTTTCATCCTCGCCCTCAAATATAATTCCGTTCCCAAATTTTGCAATGTCAGTGGCTACCAATTCATTTACATTAGCGATCATTACATCGTTGCCGATAATATAATGGCTGAGGCAATTTACATTTTCAATACAAACATTATTGCCAAAATCACAACTGATAATGGTGCTGTTATACAATCCTACAGGTAAGCGGAGGTTATGGAATTCCAAATAGAATGGCTCCAAACTCCCGATCCTGATCAGTCCATAAAATTTACAGTTCTTTACCAGCTCCGGATTAAAAGCGGCGGACACAAAGATTTTGTTCCAGTCATCGGAGGTGTTGTTGTTCCGCACCAGCACTTCAATTTCAAAGGCGCGTAATTTTCGGTATTCATTTCCATTGGGATTCTGAAGATAACGGAGGTAATATTCATCCTTGCCTGCAGGAATATATTTTTCCTCTACAAAATTATAACCGAGGTTGTTAACAGGGTGTTTGGTTATTATATTCATTTATTATGAGGGATTAATAATATCAATTAAAAATTAAGAATTCCTTCGGCGCTATGTTGCGTGGCAAACCGGAACCTTTCTTTCAAATTCAAACGCAAAATTTCTAAATAAATTTTGATGGTAGGTGACTACATGATATAAATCAGTAAAGGATGGTTGCTCATTTAATCCCTTTGCCCAGGGAGAATAATATATCAAAAATAGCGTCAACGGGCTACCCGAAATGCTTCCCTTTGCGCCTTTGCTCCATTGCCTCTTTGCGTTAAAAAAACGCACAAGGAAACAAAAGGCAAAGCTAGTTCATTTAATTCTTCATTTTTAATTCACAAGTGCTATTCAACCGTAACACTTTTAGCCAAATTCCTCGGCTTGTCTACGTCTACTCCTTTGGCGACGCCCATGTAATAAGAAAGTAACTGCAATGGTACGCAACTTAGCATTGGAGCAATGATCTCATCTGCAGGCGGTACATAGAATACGTCATCTGCCAGGCCGGGGATCACTTCGTCTCCTTCGGTTATTATTGCGATCACCTTGCCCTTACGTGCTTTTATTTCCTGGATATTGCTTACAATTTTTTCGTGGTAGCTGTCTTTTGTAGCCACGAATACAACGGGTAGAGTTTCCGTTACCAGTGCAATAGGGCCATGCTTCATTTCGGCGGCAGGATAGCCTTCTGCATGTATGTAACTGATCTCTTTTAGTTTCAGAGCGCCTTCAAGGGCAATGGGAAAATTATAACCTCGTCCTAAAAATAACGCATCGTTTGCATCCATATATTTTTCAGCGATTACTTTTATCGCGTCCGCATTTTTTAGTAATATCTCCACTTTTTCCGGAACCGATTCTAATTCAAACAGTAATTTGGTGTAACGTTCGTCGGAGATCGTCCCCTTCTCGCGGGCGATCTTTAATGCCATCATTGTGAGTACGGCGAGCTGGCCTGTAAAAGCCTTGGTAGATGCAACTCCTATCTCCGGTCCGGCATGCGTATATGCGCCACCGTTACTTATCCTCGCGATGGATGATCCAACCGCATTTACGATCCCGAAAATTACGGCGCCATGGTCAATGGCACGTTCGATGGCAACCAATGTATCTGCTGTTTCGCCACTTTGGGAAATGGCAATAATGATATCTCCTTTATTGATCACCGGGTTGCGGTACCGGAATTCCGATGCATATTCTACTTCCACCGGAATACGGCAAAGCTCTTCGATGATATATTCTGCAACCAAACCTGCGTGCCAGCTGGTTCCGCAGGCAACGATGATTATACGGCTCGCTGTTTTAAAGGCTTCGATATTTTGCTGAATACCGCTCATCGTAATAGTACCGGCTGAGGCATCAAGTCTTCCGCGCAGGCAATCAAGAATGGTGCTTGGCTGTTCAAATATCTCTTTCAGCATGAAGTGCTCATACCCACCTTTTTCAATCGCGGCAAGTTCTGTATCAAGCTTGGTTACAAAAGGTGTTATCTTCTCATTACCCAGGTTTTTGAGGATTAGTTCATCCGGCCTTACGATGGCCATTTCATAGTCATTCACGTACACCACTTCTTTGGTGTACTCCAGCATCGGCGAGGCATCGCTGCCCAAAAAATGTTCTCCTTTACCCACGCCAATCACCAACGGACTGCCCTTTCTCGCTGCGATAATAGTTTCCGGATCTGCTTCATCTATCAATAAAATGCAGTAGGCGCCGGTGATCCTTTTCAATGCGATCCTTACCGCTTCTTCAAGGCTACAGTGATTATTCTCTTTAATATCTTCAATAAAATTGAGCAATACTTCGGTATCCGTGTCACTGGTAAAAGTATAGCCCTTACCTATAAGTTCTTTTTTTATAGGCGCGTAATTTTCGAAGATACCATTGTGTATCATAGCCAGTTTTCCACTTGCGCTGGTATGAGGATGTGCGTTCCGGTCGCTTGGCTCACCATGCGTGGCCCAGCGCGTATGCCCGATCCCGATATGTGAATGAAGGTCTTTTCCTACTAAAAATTCTTCCA
>JBDSLD010000264.1:0-7225 GCA_039916545.1 Ferruginibacter sp. | reverse complement strand
CCCCGCTAATGATAATTTTTTCATATTAATATTTTTAAAAAATTTATTTAAAGAGAAATTTTTGCTCCTACAATAATTGCCTTTGACTGAGGATAGGTTCCTTTATCGATCAATGATGTCGATTCCGGATCCAGGCCCGTATAATTTGTACTGGTGACCAGGTTTTGGCCGGATACATAGAGGCGCAGGTTTTTTATCCCGATCCTTTGTGTGTTGAAAGTATAGCCCAGCTCAATGTTTTTCAATCTTAAGTACGAAGCATCCTCAACAAAAACACTGGAAACATTGCCACCGCCATTGTTGTTAAAAGTTACCCGTGGTGTTGTATTACTCGTGCCTTCGCCATGCCAGCTATCTAAAACAGACACCATTGAATTAAATGGACGGGTGTCGTAATTCAATATTTGTTTCAGGTCGTTGTAACGGTCAACACCTTCCACACCCTGGAATAAAAAGGAGAAATCGAAATGCATGTATTCTGCTGAAAAAGAAAATCCATAAGTGGTTTTAGGGATCGGGTTGCCGATAAAAGTCCTGTCATCCGCGTTGATCTGGCCATCGCTGTTGAGGTCTTTGAACCTGATATCACCCGGTTGCGTACCGTTGGGATTAGTAAATAACACCTTGGCAATCTCACCCGCATTCTGATAAATACCATCGAAAGAATAGCCATAGTAGGCACCGATGGGCTGGCCCACTTCGGTTTTGGTATGTGTGCCATCGTCGATGATGCTTTTTACAAATGTTTGCAGTTTGTCCACCCTGTTGGTAAGCGTGGCGATATTTGCATTGATGCTGTATTTAAATGCGCGGCTGTTATCCTGGTAGTTTACGCCGAATTCAAATCCTTTGTTATTGACCTGCCCTGCATTTACATAGGTCTTTTCAATAACGCCTACAGACACTGCGGGTAAGCCAACTGCCAACAAAATATCATTGGTCGTTTTTATAAAATAATCTCCGGAAAAAGTTAATTTATTCCTGGCAACGCTCAGGTCCAGTCCGTAATTGGTTTGTGTAGTACTTTCCCATTTGATATCGGGGTTACCGTAGCGGATCGTATTAACGACGCCACCCACTTTTGTAACCACTGTTTCGTAAGCATGGTCCGGTATTTCCTGGTTGCCTGATTTACCCCAGCTTGCCCTTAGTTTCAGGTTGGATATCCAGTTGATATCCTGCATGAATTTTTCCTGTGAAATTCTCCAGCCCCCTGAAACAGAAGGGAAATATCCCCATTTGTTATTAGGTCCAAAACGGGAAGAAGCATCTGCCCGTACGGTACCGGTAACAAAATATTTATTGGCATATCCGTAAGTTCCTGACGCGAAAAATGATAGCAGGTTCCAGTTGCTGGCGGTTCCTCCATTGTACAGGTTGAGCGTGCTGCCGTAATCCAGGTAACGGAACGGATCAGTGCTGTTATCAAAATTCTGCCTGCTGCCTCCGACCCCGGAAGCTTTGCTCTGGATATTTTCAGTACCCACCAACGCATTGATAGTGTGTTTGCTACGGATCGTTTTCAGGTAGTTCAATGTATTACTAAAAGTAAAGGTCGTAACCTCACCCCTGTTCTCATCCAGGTTATTAGGTTTGTTATTTCTTCCTAAGCCGGGATAAAGTTCGTTGGGGTCATTGTCCTGGTCGTCGCCAAAATTCTGCGCAAAATTTTTGTTATGAGAGAAGCTGATATCCACACCAACATTGGTCCTGAATTTTAAAGATTTATCTCTCAGGAAAGAATATTCGCCATATACATTTCCAAATGTTTGATAGGTATTGCGTTTGTCATCTGTAAAGTGGACGATGGCGATGGGATTGGAAGAGAATTCGTAATTTTTATTCCAGCCGCCGTTGCTATTGTTATTGAGATAGAACGGAAGATCGGTGTAAGGATTTTCCGCTGTCCAGGTTGGATCGCCGGGATCTTTGTAAACGCCCAACACGGGTGGACGAATCAACGCGTGGCGGATAATACCTGGTGCATCACCGCTGGAAGAGAGTTTATCCTGTTTGGAATAACTAACCTGCAGATTTGTCCCAACCCTGAGCCGGTCGGTAACATCAGCATTGATATTTACCCTGAAATTAAATCGCTGGTATTGATCATGGTCTTCTACCACGATACCATCCTGTCCGAAATAACCCGCAGACAATAAATATTGAACCTTGTCAGATCCGCCGCTTGCTGAAACCTGCAGATTTTTAGATATCCCTGTATTGAATAATTCGTTTTGCCAGTCGGTATTGGCCAGGTCGGTTCTGCTCCTGTCTGCTGCATACGGACTAACAGCGGTCGGCGAATTTCCTGCGGTGTTATGCCAGGCCATATCTTTCACTGTTAAATACTGATCCGCGTTTAGCATTTTAGGCAGGTTGGTAGCATTGTAAAACCCGGAGAAATAATCAACGACAATATTGGTCTTGCCTTTTTGGCCACTGTTGGTAGTGATCAACACTACTCCGCCAGCCGCCCGGGAACCGTAAATTGCGCCAGCCGCGGCATCCTTAAGTACGGTCATGGATTTTACATCTGCTATGTTAAGGAAGGAGATGTCACGGGTGGGAACGCCATCTACCACATACAGCACTTCATTATTTCCCAGCGTACCTTCTCCCCTGATGCGAATCTTGATGCCGTCTCCCGGAGCGCCGGTATTGGCAGCCACAAATACACCTGCCACCTGCCCTTGCAGCGCCTGGGCCACATCGGCTATCCTTGTTTTGGTAACATCTTTCATATCAACCGTAGCAACGGCGCCGGTTATCGAAGCTTTCCGCTGGCTGCTGTATCCCACTACCACTACATCATTCATTACATTTGTTTCTACTTCCATACTAATTGCCAGGTCCGTTTTACCTGAAATTGACACCTCCTGCTTTTTAAACCCTACATAACTTACTTCTACAATAGCATTGTCAGGCGCGGTAAGGGTAAAATTGCCACTGGCGTCCGTTGTTGTTGAATTGGAAGTATTTTTAACCCGGATAGTGACGCCGGCCAATGCTTCGCCTTGTGTAGAATTCACTTTACCTGTTACCTTTTTTGTAGCCTGTGCAATCGCCGAAAAATGAAACAGCGCAAGCGCAATGCAACAGCAGGTAAGTTTAAAGCCGGGCCATAATTGTTCGGGAATAAAACGAATGGTCTTCGTAAGATTTTTTTTCATAATTGCAACGTTTAAATATTAAGAGAATTTGATGTTGGATCGATGAGTTGATCCGGTAATAATGTTAAGGCAGTATTGAATTTTTGTACCTATTGAAATTAATATCATAGCAGACAGAAAGTTGTGGCTCTTTTTTTCATGCGGTATTGATTTACGGTGAGATGATTAGTGTTTGTGTAGATTTTGTCGCCCATTTTTAATTTGGTTTGATCTCATCTTTTTCCTTCACGAAGACCCCAATCATGATGAGCTGGTTTATTTAGAATATCTCCAGCCGGGCGGATAGTAAAGTACTAAAGGAAAATCATCAAGCCCATAAACTGACATTTTGTATGCAGCTTGTTTGACACTGGCAAATAAAATAAGTGTACCGGCAGATAAAAACGAATCGATCGTTTTACTTTTTAGCATATGCAGCAATTGATTACCAAAACTATCCTTTATGGAAAATCTACTAGTGCACTATGCTTGCATTTTACTGTACTATGATTACAATTTGAGTGTAAAGCGCAATTTTTGGGTTAAAATGTTGGGAAGAAAAGAAAAGAAATAATAGGGGACTTGTTATAAATAATACAAAGGTGGGCAGTCGAGTGAATTAACAGGATCTCATTTTCAATCTGAGGTTTTAATGCAGAATTTATTGTTTATAAACCGGACTGACATTTTGCTGGTAATTGAATCGCTGTTTACAGGATATACGCTGGGTAATGATGGACGTGATTGACCATTTTAATTATATTTCTTTGATTTGAGCTTTGCCAATACATAATAAAATGAAAATTTAAAAGGACAGATTTTCTATATATTTAAATAAATTAAATGTATTAAAATACCTGTGTTACTTTTAGCTCATGCGTGACCTCACCCCTACACTCTTCAAAAGAGAGGGAGCTGGACTCTGTAAATTTGGATAGTTTTTCAATGAGGCATCCGGCATTCTTTTCTACTGCCAAATTCAAAAACTACAACCCTTCTCCCGGGGATAATGGGCTGAACTGGCGTTCGCGGTATTCGTTTGGTGCACAATTGTAGCGTTTCCTGAACTCCCTGAAAAAATAGGATTGGTTGTTGAATCCTGTACGGTAAAAGATTTCTGTTACATTCAGACTGGTGGTGGCCAGTAATTGGGCGGCCTGCTTTAATCGTATATTTTTTATAAATTCTCCCGGTGTCATACCGGTCATGGTTTTTAATTTACGGTACAATTGCATCTTACTCATGCTGAATGTCTTTTCGAGAAATAAGGCGCTTAGTTCCGGCTCGTTTAGATGCTCATCAATAACCTGTACCAGTCTCGTCAGAAATTCTTTATCCCCGGCTGCCAGGTCAGATTCTCCCAGTAGTTCGGCAGCACCTTCATTTTTAAACAGGTCCAGCAGCTTTTGCCGGTATTCCAGCAATTTCCGCACGCGTAACTTTAAGTGGGCCGTGTGAAAAGGCTTGGCAATATAAGCATCGGCACCTACTTCGTAGCCCTCCATGTGATGGTCCTCGCTTCCCCTGGCGGATAAAATTACAAAAGGCACCTGGCAGGTGGCAGGAGCATTTTTCATTTTATTACAAAGCTCCAACCCATTCATATGAGGCATCATTACATCGCAGATCACAATATCCGGTATTACCTTTTCGATCAGCTCCAACGCTTTTATGCCGTCACAAGCCTCATGCACGATGTATTCATCTTTTAAAATATCTTTTAATAAAAAGCGGATATCAGGATCGTCCTCCACAACCAGCACATTTTTGCGCTTGTTCTCTTCCAGGTTGTCTATGATGGCCTGTTTATTGTTTTCAATTACGGAAACACGGTGTGCGGGTTCAGAATAGGAGGTGATCGTTTGATACAAATAAGAAGGCTTGTCACTGATAGTAGGTGTTTTACCGGCTTGTTTGCCTGGCGGATAACCAGCCATCAGTGGCAGGTACACTTTAAAACTGATCCGGTCATGCTCACTGCTGGCGGTGATCCTGCCATTTAACAAAGTAACCAGTTGCCTGGTAAATGCAAGGCCGATACCTGTACCAAATTTCTGACTATCGGTCGTATTGGGATTGACCACGTAAAACTGGTCGAACAGCCGGTCGAGTTTTCCTTCAGGCAACCTGGTACCTGAATTGACAATGGTTATTTCCAATTCCTTATTGTCCTTATTTTCATGGGCCGAAAATACGACCTGTTCATTTTTACCTGAATGCTTGAAGGCGTTCGACAAAAGGTTAAAAATGATCTTTTCCAGTTTATCCTTATCCGCCCACCCGATCATATCCGGGGAAATATTCAATTCATATTCCATTATATTTTGCTCGCTTAGCGGAACAAATGGCTCCGCCAGGTTTTGCAACAATTCAGAAATATTCAGGTAGCTAAACTGGTTCTTAAAAAAACCGGCCTCCACTTTCCTGAACTCCAGTAGCTGGTGTACCAGGTAAGTGAGCCTGGAAGCCTGCTGGTGAATAAGCGATAAAAAGTAGGGCTTGTCTTTCTGTTCTTTGGCTGAGACGGTTTTGTCCAAAAACCTTTCTGTAGAACCCATGATCAAAGTCAACGGCGTTTGCAGCTCGTGGGCGATATTGGTAAAAAAGCCTAGCCGGTTCTGGTGTATTTCTTCTTCTTTCTCACGCAGTACATGCTCCACGGCTAACTGGTGTTTGATTTCCTGCTTATTTTTCCGGTAACCATACAATATGTATATGAGTACGGACATGATAACCGCGTAAGCAAAAAATGCATAGTAGGTGAGCCAGAAATATTGTTTCACTTCCAGGTTCATCAAATTTGTTTCCGCGGTCCAGATGCCTTCTCCATTGCTCCATTTTATTTTCAAAGAATAATTACCGGGCAAAATATTGCTGTACACTATTTTACCGTTGGTGCCTGTGTAATGCCAGGCTTTATCGTAGCCCTCTAAAAAATACGCGTATTCGCATTTCTCCGCATTTAAAAAACTCACCGCTTTTATATCCAGTTCAAAAAAGTTGTCCTTCCTGCCGATTGAAAGATTAAGGGGCGAATTGTCAACGGGATCCAGCACGCTGAAACCATTATCATCCACAGTTTTTCCGCCGATCGAAATACCCGATAAAAGCAGGTTAGGCTGCCAGGCGGATTTGCGTATATGTTGGGGAACAAAATGATTGAATCCATAAGTGCCGCCAAAAAACAAGTTTCCCGGCTCATCTTTCCATACGGCGCCATCGCAAAACTCGTTGCTTTGCAAACCGTCCAGTTGCTGGTAATAAGAAACTTTCAGGTCCGACTGGTTTACATTCGCCAACCCCTTGTTGGTGCTAACCCAAATATGCCCCATACTATCTTCTTCAATGGCATGTATGGTATTATTGGGCAAGCCATTGGCGGTGGTCAGTTTTTGAAAAACCGGCGCTTCCTGCATGGCGTCTGTATTGTTGATCCAGTTGAGCCCGTAACTGGTGCCGATCCAGATCCTGTTGCGGCTGTCTTTAAAAAGGGATAACACGTCGTTGTTGGAAAGGCTCCCTTCATAGGTGAGCGCTTTAAAAGTTTTAAAAACAAGCTTGGTTTTATCTAACAAACTGAGCCCTCCGTAGCGGCAGCCGATCCACAGGTGGTTGTTATCCCCGTCCGCCAGGGCATAAATGATGTCATTGGCCGGCCCGGTATTGCTATTATTGAAAGTAAACCTTTCCAGGAAAGCCAGGGACAGCTTACCCGTTTTTTCCCGGTTAATCTTCAGGTGAATCAGGCCATATCCACTGGTACCCAGCCAAAGCGAATTGTCTGTGTCTTGTTTAATAGCGTAAACGGACCCAAATTCCGGGTAGGAACCATTGCCAATTACATCCTGCCACTTATTAAATTTTTTGTTAGCCAGGTCGTAAACCCCGATCCCCTTTGCGTCTGTTCCGATGTAGATCAGGCCGTCATTTCCTTTTTTTAACGCGTACACTGAATTATTATCCAATTCGGCAGGAGCCAAAAAATATTGTTTATTGTAGGCCGCGGCCGTATCTGACCAAAAATTTTTAATATTTATAATCCCGCTTCCTTTTGTGCCTATCCATAAATTTCCATC
>JBDSLD010000263.1:0-11505 GCA_039916545.1 Ferruginibacter sp. | reverse complement strand
ATTGCAGCAGCTAAAGGTGGTTTAAAAGCTACTCCTGCAAGTCGCTTCCGATGGGCCGGCCATCATCATTTACACAGCATTAACATTCAGTAATTAAAGAACTGTTTATTATTCGTGACACTCAGTAGCCGGGATTTTGAACAACATTTGGGTTCACATCTGTTTCATTGGTTGGGATCGGAAATAAAAGGTTAGTGGTCTTAAATTCCATATCACCGGGAACCAGCGAACTGAAAAATGCGTTGTTCAATGTGATGTAACCGGCCATGTGCCAGCGCCTCAGGTCAAACCAGCGATGCCCCTCCCCGGCAAGCTCCCTAAGTCTTTCATCCATTACCCATTGCATGATCGTGGTTTTATTGGTTTCGGTAATTGAAAGATCTGCCGGTTCAATACCTGCCGCACGGGCGCGTGTTCTTACCTGGTTAATCAAACCGATCGCATCAGTGGTGCTGCCGCCTGATTGAAGAACGGCTTCTGCTCTTAGCAATAAAACATCAGCATATCTTAACAACCTGTTATTATTCCGGCTGATGACTGAGCCGTCAAGCGCGCCTCCGTCTTTTACATATTTTATAAAATATTTTTTATCCGCAGTCAATGTATAAGGCAGGCGGGAATCACTGTCGTTAAAACTTGCTTTGATCTTATCCGTCGCCGAATAGCGGCCGCCTCCCATATATCCGCCATCACCATCAGAAAACATCTGGAAGTATGATCCGGCAACGCCACAATCGCATATATCATTTGAGAGCCAGGAATTTTGCCCCTGGTTAATGATGTTTGGCCCTGCCTGGAACTCAAATAAAGATTCGGAATTATTTTCTTTTGTCACATCAAAATTCTCACCAAAATTTGGCCGGAGCGTTAAACCGCTCAGCTTATCAAATGCAGCGATCGCTGCCTGGTAATCAGCCGAACTCTTGTTAGCGGATGCACGAAATACCAACGCTTTACCTAACATTCCGTAGGCTGAATTTGCAGTTGCCCTGCCCAGGTCGCCGGCGCTCCAGCTGGCCGGTAGTAAAGTAGCTGCTCTTGTGAGATCTGATATTACCTGGTCCAGCAATTGTGTACCTGTTGAACCCTTCAAATTAAATTCATCCGTTGAAACAGGAACGATCGTGTCAACAGGTGCGGTGCCAAAGAGGTTCCACAACTGGAAATGCGCAAAAGAGCGTAGAAATAGTGCCTCGCCGGTAATGGCATTTTGAAGTCCGGGGGTTGTAAAAACCCCTGCCGCTACTGTCTCTGCTCTTTGTAAAACTTTATTCGACCGTCCAATCATGATATAACTGCTCTTCCATACCTGGTTCAATGAACCGTTACTTCCGGCGAGCCCCTTAAAGATCTCGAAAGAATTTCCGTTGCCAATAGTCAGTTCATCGCCGGGCAGGTACCATGCCTGTAATTCAGCGCTTCCAAATCCACCGCCGGAATTTGAGGAAGAATAGTAATCCGTAAGCGTGGCGTAAGCACCCAAAATAGCTGTTCTGAATTCGGCTTCTGATGAAAAATAAGTACCCTCCGATTGTGTTGGAGAAGGAATATCTAAAGATTGTTTATTACATGCCAGGTGTAAAAAAAAGGAGGCAAAAAATAAACCGATGAAGAATTTTATATATTGTCTTTTCATTGTATACAGTTTGAAGATTTAGAAAGAAGCCTTGACGCCGAATAAAAATTGTCTTGTAGTTGGATAAATATCATTTTCCGGATCCAGGCCTGAGTAATCAGTAATGGTCAAAAGGTTTATCCCGCTTACATAGACGCGCAAATTTTGTATAGCGCCTTTCGTCAGGTCTATCCATTTTTTTGGAAAATTGTATCCGAGCTGAATATTTTGCAACCGCAGATAGGCTCCGTTTTCTACAAACCGATCAGAGAACCGGAGATTTTGATTTGGATCAGCAAAGACCGCCCTTGGCAATTTTGAAGAAGTATTTGTTGGCGTCCAGGCATTTAATACGGATGCAAAAACATTCCTGCCATAACCATTCATACCTTCTCCTCCCGCAAGTGTATTGTTAACTTTTTTTACATCGCCAACGCCCTGGAAAAATATGGACAGGTCGAAACCCTTGAAATCGATACTGGCCGTAAATCCGTAATAATAACCCGGTATTGTCTTCCCTAAATAATCCTGGTCATTTGAATTGATGAGGCTATCCTTTGTATTGTTACGGTTGGTACTTCCCGGTGCCGGTGCGCCATAGAGGTTTTGAAAATATATATCTCCAGGCTTTTGTTGCAAAGAACTTGGGTCCCTGACGGACTGGCCATATTTGGCTATGTCAGCATCACTTTGAAAAATGCCGCCTACTTTATAACCGTAAATAAAACCGATCGGCAACCCTATTTCCAATCCCGCGCCTCTTAGTGCATTATTGTTTAATAAGCTGAGCACTTCGTTGTGAACAGTAGTAAGGTTTCCGGTAAAAGATATCCCGATATTTCCCAATCTTTTATTATAATTTGCCTGGAATTCAAAGCCCCTGTTCAGTACTTCCGCAATGTTAAGATCAGCTGTTCCGCTAAAACCTGTTGTTGGCGCCAATGAAACGGATTGGATAATTCCTTTTGTCCTTTTGTTATAATAATCGACTGTTAGTGAGAGACTGTTGTTAAGTAATATCGCGTCAAAACCTATGTTGGCAGAATGCACTTTTTCCCAGGTGAGCGGTTCATTGGGGAAGGTATTGAAACTGATGCCCAGGTTATTGGTTGATGGTGTACCCGTACCGTAAGAAGGAACTGTGGCGCCCGCTACAGAAAGATATTTCCAACCGGCAGTTGTATTTTCATTACCCAGCAAACCATAGCCCGCACGTATCTTAAGGTCGTTGATAAAAGTAAGTCCCGTCATAAAACTTTCCTGGGAAATACGCCAGGCTACAGAACCCGATGGAAACGTACCCCATTGCCTGCCAGGTGCAAAACGGGATGACCCGTCCCTCCTGATCACACCGTCAAAATAATACCTGCTTTTGTAATTATAACTCACACGACCGAGGTATCCGATCAGTGCCCAGGCGCCGCGTCCTTCATAATAAGCACCATTGTTATTTGGGCCGGGACTAAAATATCGAAGCGTTGGATCACTTGTAAGAATAGTGCTGCTACCGCCATTCGAGGTCCACTTATATTCCTGCTGCGATGCATCCAGCGTTATATTCAAATTGTGATCGCCAAAGTTTTTTGCATAGTCAAGGTTTAGCGCCTTCATGATGTTGGTGGCAATGCCATTTCCATAAGAAATATACCCTGGCCTTGTGCCGGCTATCGGAGTTTTTACGGGCGTAAAAGGGCTTTCCGGATTTTCACCAAACCACCAGTTGTCAAAGTCCCTCCAGCCTTTGGTAGTGATGGTAGTTTGCTGCGCACTGATCGATGCCTTCAGGCGAAGGCCGGCAATTGGCTGCACCTGCAGGTAGCCGCTTCCCATGCCGGTTTGATTTTCACTATTATTATCTGTGGTAGCAAGGTCGCCAAACACGTTCCTGTAGGCTACATACTGGTGCCCGTATGCAGTAGTTTTATCAAAAGTAGTGGGTGTGATTGGCGCATTTAATTTCCATAACGGCGCATACCCATGGGGCCCGTTTGGATCATAGATCGGCTGCCAGGGCGCTGCTTTATAAATATCCAGGTTGATATTCGCATCCGGGTTTATTGTTTTTGTTTGAACGCCCCTGAGATTGATACCTGCTTCAAAATATTTTCCGATTTTTGAAGTCACATTGGTTGAAATGCTGTACCGTTCTGCATTGTAGCCTACAAAGGGGCCGTCATTATTAGAGTATCCTACAGAAAAATTATAATTGGTGTTATCAGATGCACCGCTTGCCCTTACATTATAATTTTTGATTTTTGAGTCATGGTTGATGACCGCGTCCTGCCAGTCGTAGGTTGGCTCGTTACCGATGTAACCAGGATTGGAAGGGTTCCACAATGGCCCGAAAAAATCAGCCTGGTCGATGGGTATCGGCGTACCGCCGGAGGTTTTATCCGGGTTGGCATTGTAGATATCGGTGTAGAATTTTACATATTGCTGCGTGTTTAAAACATCAAATGTGTTGGGTATTTTTTGTGTGCCGTATTGTCCGTCAAAGTCAACCCTTACTCTCCCCTTTTTGCCTTGTTTGGTGGTGATCAAAATTACCCCGTTAGCGGCCCTTACCCCATAAATTGCAGAAGCAGAAGCATCTTTCAAAACAGAAATGGATTCAATATCATTTGGATTGACGATGGTATAAATGTTGATCGGTCCGCGTCGTGTAGGATCATTTGTAGGATCGACTACCGCACCCGCGCCTCCTTCATAAAATGGTACGCCGTCTATTACGTACAATGGATCTGCATTGTTAAAAGAAGTGACGCCCCGTATGCGGATGGTGGGCCTTGCTGTAGGATTGCCTCCGGCAGAGGTTACATTTACACCTGCCATCTGGCCCTGCAAGGCCAGTTCAGGACTAAGCGCTGTGCTCTTGCCGATAGTAGCTGCATCCACTGTAGAAACAGCGCCCGTAACATCTTTTTTTAGTCGCGTTCCATACCCGATCACCACCACATCGTTTAAGGCGGAACTTTGTGATTGAAGGGTTATATTTATGGATGTTTGTGATGCAATGGTGACCTCCTGCGCCGCATAACTTACGTAGCTGAAAACAAGCACGGATCCTTTTGAAACAGAAATATTGTACTCACCGCTTTGATTAGTCGAGGTGGCTTGTTTCGTATTTTTAATGGTGACTGTCACGCCTTCCAGCGGTTCACCTTTCTCGTTAGTTACCCGGCCGCGTATATCCGCAGCCGGTGGTGATACATCAAGCGCGACAAATTGCGCGGGGCTTACCGGCGCTATATCTTTTAACCTTAGAACAATGGTATTATTGATCACCCTATAACTGAGAGGCTGGTCCTTAAAAACAATATTCAGGGCATCTTCTATTTCCATATTTTTTACATCAACCGTTACAGTTTTGGCTTTTTGCAGCCAGTCGGCGTTGTAAAAAAAAGAATAGCCTGTTTGCTTTTTAATGTTTTTGATCACGGACTCAAGTGGTGAATCTTTTGTAGATAAAGTTACCTTTTGTGCAAAGCTGTTAGCACTTGCCTGCATGCAGATCGTGAGTAATATAAAAGCGGTTAATTTCATAACTCGCAATGTTTTGTTTAGTCCCCTGCCGGGGTTAATGAAAAGAGCTGTTAAATGCATAACTTTGTGTCGTTTGGGTTTAAACAATGATAAATGCTGTTCGCGAGACGTATTTAAAGCCGTTGACCCCGGATACCGGCCAGCAGTGTTCCACCACTACTGGCTTTTTCTTTGATCAACATTGAGTTTTATAATATGTAATTGTTCATTGACCTGTAACTCATACCAGGTTAATAAACAACTGCAATGTGCCCGGGTAAAATCAGGCTTATTCATCCATGTAGTTACTACGCTAAATCAAATAATTTAAGGTTTAACAATCACTTTTTTTCCATCGATAGTAAATTTTACCCCGCTGGTCCTTAGTATTTCCAATACCTGTGACAGGTTGCTGTTCATTGGTATTTCGCCGCCAAACCGCTGACTGACTATACCGCCCTCGTAATTCACGTCTACATCATACCATCTTTCAATCTTCTTCATGATAGTTTGCAGATCGGTTTTTTCACCAAATTGAAACATGCCGTTTTTCCAGGCCATTACCTCATCGATATTAACGCCATTGATCAATTTAATATCATCCCTGATCTGAGCCTGCTGGCCCGGTTTAAGAAAATTTTCGTGACCGTTTAGTGAAACCTTTACCGAACCTTCCAGTAGGGTTACTTTATTCACCCGGTCATCCTGGTAAGTGTTGATATTAAAATGAGTTCCCAGCACTTTTATTTCCATACCATCTTTTGCCACAATAAATGGCATCGCCTGGTTATGAGCTACTTCAAAATAGGCTTCCCCCGTTATTTCCACTTTTCTTTCCAGGCCGGTAAATGATGCAGGGTACCGCAAAGAACTTTCACTGTTCAGCCAAACCTGCGTACCATCTGATAATTTTATTGACACCACTTTACTTCCGCGCGGCACATTGAGCATGTTGTATAACATTTCGCCGTTGCTTCCTGTGTAAATAATAACTCCATCCGGTTGTTTGGTTACCGCCACATTCCCCTGTTGCGCCAGCGTTCCATTGCCGGTGCTGTCCAGGTCAATTTTACTGCCGTCGGAGAGGGTTAAAACCGCCTTGTTTTTCGCCGGTGCAGGCACATCATTGACAGCCGGATTTTGTAAAGCCGAGGAAGAGATTACTTTTTTAGGAGAAGGGTTATTTATATAGAAATAGATTCCGGAAGCAAGTAAAATAATAATCGCCGCGGCAGCGGACCAACGGTACCAGGGTACCCGGATTTCGGGAAGATCTTGTTCCGATATAGCACTTTTATCCAGTATCCGGTCGTACAGGTGCTTCCAATCAACAGCGGGCAGTTGCTTTTGCGTATTGCCCTTTTCAATAAGTTGTTGGATATGCCGGTGAAGTAATTCGTGGTGACCATTTTCACTTACCCAGGAAAATAATTCCTGCTCTTCGGCGATGGTAGCTCTGTTGCCGGACCAGGCATTGAGCAAATAAAGTATTCTTTCTTTAGTTAGCAGCATCGTTTTATTTTCCGGAAAAATGAATTAATTAGTATAGCAGGTATCTAGAGATGATCGGGCTTGTAAAAATGTACTAGTGAAAAAAATAAATTTTTTAAAGAAAGTGCCAGGTGGTGATCCAAAGAAATACGGATGCACCTGCTTTGTAGTAAGCGCGGATAAAGCGGATGGCCTGCTGAAGATGATTTTTGACAGTGTGTGGTGATATGTGAAGTTGGACGGCAATCTGTTGGCGACTCAGGCCCTGCTGGCTGCTCAACCTGTAGACGATCCTTTGCTGGGGCGGAAGCTGGCCGATAACAGCTTCCAGCATTGCTCTTTTTTCTTTGGCCAGTAAAATATCTTCCACGGAACTTAACTCGTTACCGGCCGGTTGCTCACCGACCTTTTTCTTTAAAGCTTTTTCCAGGGCGAGTTTTCTAAAATGAGCATAAATAATATTATTCAGCATAGTGAATAAATAACCTTCCGGGTTGTCGGCAGCTGCTACCTGGGCGCGTTTTATCCAAAGGTTGATAAAGGTTTCCTGGACGATCTCTTCCGCTATATTATCAGAGTGGGTCATCTTCAAAGCGGCGGTGTAAAAGCGTTCTTTGTAAATTTCAAATATGGAACGGAAGGCATTTTCATTGCCTTCACTTACTTTTAAAAGCAGTTGTTTAATATCATATAGCAAATCTCCCTGCATACTCGTTTGGTAAAATTAAAATTAATCAAAGAAATCATATCCCAATTAAATATTTTTTAATGTAATAGTGACAGGAGAAATTGTTGTTGGGATAATCCGAACATAATAAGGTTGGCTACCGTGGCTCGCCGCCGTTGTGTCTCCTGACCAGCATCCGAAGTACAGCCTTGAAATGTTGAATTCTTTTCAGGAATTCACCAGCGTACTCTTCGCAAACCTCACAGGTTTCAAAAACCTGTGAAGTCTTAGCCTACTGCGTTTAAATACATTCGTTTAGGGGCGGTCTTGTAAAAAGACTGAGTTTAATAAAATCAATTCATTTAAAATAATTGGTGTTTATTTGCGTCGAGGTTGTATTCCCCGTCAATCTTATAAAATATATTTATTTTCAGAGAGCTTTCCGGAAGCTGCAGGACAAAAGTTATATGAAAATTATTATGAAAAGATCTGTTGTTATTTTATGCCTGGTCGCAGGACTGGCTGCCTGTAATAATCACCATACCCTGTTTGAAAAAATGACTCCCTCCCAAACAGGTATTACATTCAATAACCAGGTTGCAGAAAATGATTCCATTAATCCCATCGATCTTGAATTTTTATACAATGGTGGTGGCGTTGCCGTCGGCGACTTTAATAACGACGGATTACCCGATCTCTATTTCACAGCCAGTACAACCTCTAACAAATTGTACCTGAATAAAGGCAAATTTAAATTTGAAGACGTTACAGAAAAAGCAGGTGTAACAGGCGAAGGAAGGTGGTGCAACGCTGCATCAGTAGTGGATATCAACAACGACGGCCTGCAGGATATCTATGTATGCGCTACTATAAAAAAAGATCCTGAACTAAAAAAAAGCCTTTTTTATATCAACCAGGGATTGAATAAGGATGGTGTTCCCACGTTTAAAGAAATGGCAAAAGAATACCACCTGGCAGATACCAGTCTTGCGGTGCATGCGGCCTTCTTTGATTACGATAACGACGGCGACCTCGATATGTACCTTGTAACTACCAGGCTCACCCAACGGGATGCCACACAGTTTGTGAGCAACAATGCCGCCGATTCAAGTAAAAATGATTTCGATAAACTTTTCAGGAATGATTGGAACGACAGTTTAAAACACCCGGTATTTACGGATGTATCCATACAAGCCGGGATTGCGCACCACGGCTATGGACTGGGCGTTGCCATCGCCGATCTTAACCAGGACGGATGGAAAGACATTTATGTAACCAATGATTTTTATGGCAGCGACCTGCTTTATATCAATAACAAAAATGGCACTTTCACCGAAAAACTTAAAGGCATTGTAAAGCATACTTCGCAAAATGCCATGGGCAATGATATTGCCGACATAAATAATGATGGCCTGCCCGATATCATCGCAGTAGATATGAATCCCGAAGACAATTACCGTAAGAAGAAAAACATGAACGGGAACAACTACTACATTTATCAAAACATGATGAATGGCCACTATATGTTGCAGTACGTCCGCAATACGCTTCAGCTAAACCAGGGAGCTACCTTAAAGGCAGGAGACAGCATTGGCGAACCTGTTTTTAGTGACATCAGCTTTTTAGCAGGCGTAGCTGAAACCGACTGGAGCTGGAACCCTTCCATTGCGGATTTTGATAACGATGGCAACCGGGATATTATTATCACCAATGGCTATCCAAGAGATGTAACCGACCATGATTTTGGCGCCTTTCGTCAGAAGTCAAATAATATCGCGTCCAAAGATTATTTGATCGACCAGATGCCTAAGATAAAGGTTGCCAATTACGCCTTCAAAAATTCCGGCAACTTAAAATTTTCCAAGGTAACCGCTCAGTGGGGAATGGAAACGCTGTCCTTTTCAAATGGAGCTGTTTATGCTGATCTCGATAATGATGGCGACCTGGATTATGTGATCAATAATATAAATGAAGAGGCCTTTATTTATCAAAACACCACGAATAACAGGAACGAGATCACGAAGAATTATTTGTCAGTACAGTTTAAAGGAGGACCGGGAAATATAAATGGTATCGGGGCAATAGCCTCCATCTATTATGCCGGCAATAAAATGCAGGCTTATGAAAATTCGCCTTACCGCGGTTATTTATCTACGGTAGACAACAAGGCTTTTTTTGGTATGGACACCGTTAAGGTCATTGATTCTGTTGTGATAAAATGGAACAATGGTAAAAACCAGGTCATCCGCAATGTCGCTACCAACCAGGTTTTAACAGTTGATGTCACCAATGCCGGTTTAATTACAGCGGCCAATGAAACAGTGGCCACTACCAATTTATTTACAGATATAACCGCGGCTTCGGGCGTGGATTATATCAACAGGGATCCCGACTATATTGATTTTAATGAGCAACGTTTATTACCGCATAAATTATCTGCCTACGGGCCCGCGCTTGCTTCGGGTGATATAGATGGTAATGGCCTGGATGATATCATAATCAGCGGTACCGGTGATTACCCGGCAAATATTTTGTTCCAGCAAAGCGACGGAAAATTTATTACCAAATCATTGCCTTTTATAATTGGCAAGGATGTACGCAGGCCGGAAAACCTGGGTACGGTTTTATTTGATGCCGACAATGACGGCGACCTCGACCTGTATATGGCCAGTGGCAGTAACCAATTTTCGGCTGACTCAAAAAGTTACCAGGACAGGTATTTTACAAATGATGGAAAGGGAAATTTCACTTTTGATGAGGCGGCACTTCCTCAAAACTTTACCAGTAAAAGTTGTGTAAAGGCCGCGGATTTTGACAATGATGGTGACCTTGACCTATTCGTGGGTGGAAGAGTTTTGCCGGGAAAATACCCGTTGCCGGTGAGCAGTTTTATTTACCGCAACGACTCAAAAAATGGAGTGGCAAAATTTACTGACGTGAGTAGCGAAGTGGCACCAGGCTTGAAAAATATAGGACTTACCTGTGATGCCGTTTGGACGGATTTTGATAATGACGGTTGGATGGACCTGGTGGTTACGGCCGAATGGATGCCCATACAATTCTTTAAAAACAGGCAGGGCAAATTTGAGAATGTATCGGCTGCATCGGGGATCAATACTGAAACCGGCTGGTGGGGCAGCATCATCGCTGGCGACTTTGACAATGACGGCGATATCGATTATATAGCTGGTAACCTGGGAGAAAATTCGTTTTATCGGGCCAGTCATGATTACCCGGTAAATATGTATGCGAAAGATTTCGATAAGAACGGATCACTCGATATTATTACTACTGTTTATTTACCAGATGAGCAGGGAGTAAAACAGGAATTTCCGGCACAGACAAGGGACGACCAGGTGGAGCAGATCCCTGCATTGAAAAAGAAATTCCTGACTTACAAAGAGTTTGGCAAGGCGACCATCAGCCAGGTTTTTAGCGTCGATGAATTAAAGGACGCCTTAAAATTACAAGCCAATAATTTTGAGAACAGTTATGTAGAAAATGTTGGCGGCGGAAAATTTAAATTGCATGCCTTACCTGTGATGGCACAGCTGGCGCCGATGTATGGAATGGTGACGGACGACTTTAACCACGATGGTAACCTGGATGTAGCCATCAATGGAAATGATTTTGGCACGGAAGTAAGCAACGGCCGGTATGATGGATTGAATGGGTTGATATTGTTGGGTGATGGCAAGGGAAATTTTTCGCCTATTTCAATTTTACAAAGTGGCTTATATATCCCGGGGGATGGAAAGGCGTTAGTAAAATGCAGGGGTTTCAACGATAGCTATTTATTGGCTGCGTCTCAAAATAATGGGCCGTTAAAAATATTCAGGGGCAGGGCCAACGCTAAAATTATTTCATTATTGCCTGGCGATAAATACTGGATATACACTTTAAAGAATGGAAAAAAAAGAAGAGAAGAATCGTATATAGGCAATTCATTTTTATCACAATCTGCACCGTTAATTGTTATTGATGAAAGTGTAAGCAGCGTTGAGATCACCAATAAAAAAGGAGAAAAAAGGGTGGTTAATTAGTGTTTGCTAGAAAACGTTAGTATTAATAGCTGGTAAGGGTTTTAGAATATTTTCTAATCCGAATCTTCACTTCACCAACTACCTGGCAACTCTCTACTTTTGCCTCCACAGCCGGCAGGCTGCGTAACCGGAACGCTGCTGTTTTTGCTTCTTTGAAAAAATAGGCT
>JBDSLD010000262.1:0-7647 GCA_039916545.1 Ferruginibacter sp. | reverse complement strand
TTTTGAAAGGTAACAGTTGTTTTCAATCAATTAATTATTGAACTGGTCCGTTTTTGCCGCGACCCCAACTTATAAATTATCCTGTTAAGAAAGAATTTTACCGGCAATTTTTACTATAGCTGTTTCGCAATAAATAAAGGCAACGCAATTTTGTTACCGGGTGTATCTCTGAAATCACGGGAAAATTCTTCAATAATTGTATAATGAAAAATGATCCTTCCAATCAATATATTTTTATGGTTGATACTAAATACCGGTTGTTCTAAAAAAACAGGCGGACCATCGCAGGAGGCCGTTAACCACGCACCTTCAGCAAATTTAACTTCTACTATTACCAGCACAAATCCTTTTACTGTATCGTTTAATATAGCTGCCGCAGATGCTGACAATAATCCGCCTGGCATCGATTTAAGAGTATATTTGATAAAGCTTTTCACCAGGTAATTTTTATTTTTAAATGCATGATACCCGGTGCTTTTTTTGAGATTACCCAATTACTTATTTACCTTTTTATTAACTTACCAGGTAATTATCAATTACAGTTTAATGATTTTATATGGAGAAAAAATCTGGCCGGCGATCATTTATCAGGAACGTGGGAATAGGCGGCATAAGTGCTGCAATTCTTCCTGCAGTTGGTTTTGCTAATTCATCTGCGGTAGAAGAAAACGACCAGGAGCCCGGTAAACAATCGCCCGGTAAAAAAACACGGCCGTACAATACAGCCTATAAAGGCGAACACCTGAACCGTATTGCTTTCCCGATCGGCGGCCTCGGCGCAGGCATGTTTTGCATGGAAGGCACGGGCGCCATTTCGCATATCTCCATACGTAACAGGCCGGAGATTTTTAATGAACCAGGGATCTTTGCAGCTATCTCTGTCAAAGGAAAAACTAATGGCGCAAAATTGCTTGAAGGGCCCGTGCCAGATTGGAAAAAATTTGGACAACGGGAGGCCGGCAATGGTTTAGGAGGTGCCACCACGGGTCTGCCGCATTTTCGCAATGCTTCATTTGATGTAAAATTTCCTTTTGCCTATTTGGAATTGAGCGATACTGATCTGCCTTTCAAAGTAGCAGTAACAGGCTGGAGCCCCTTTATACCAACTGATGATGACAATTCGAGCCTGCCTGCCGGGGCCATGGAATATAAGTTCATCAACACCGGTACAACAACTGCCGAAGCGGTTTTTTCTATCAATTCAAAAAATTTTTTAAAGGTTGACAAAGGCAATAATTCGATCAGGTCAATTCAAAATGGTTTTATTTTATCAGAAGCCGGAACGGCAGAAACACCTACCCGGTCAGACCTGGCTATTTATACGGATGATAATTCAACAATTGTGGACCATTGCTGGTTTCGTGGCGGCTGGTGGGATCCTCTTACCATGGCATGGAATACTGTTAAGAATGCGGAAGTAAAAGCAGTTGCGCCCGCAGAAAAAGATGCCCCAGGCGCATCTCTTTATGTGCCATTTAAGCTGGCGCCAGGCAAGGAAAAAATCATACGCATGATGTTGGCCTGGTACACACCAGATTCTGACCAGGCCTATGGAAAAATGGGCGAACGAAAAGAAAATTGCGACCCGGCTTCAGGTTGTTGTAATTCGCCAGCTGATATTTTGCTGGATAAATATGATAAGGATTTCAATGGAAAATTTTACAAGCCATGGTATAGCAGCAGGTTTAAAAACATCGAAGAAATAGCATCTTACTGGAAAGAAAATTATGATGTGCTGAAGAAAAATTCAATACTTTTTAAAAATGCTTTTTACAACAGTAGCCTGCCTCCCGAAGTAGTTGAAGCAGTAGCTGCTAACCTTACCATCTTGAAATCCCCTACAGTCATGCGCCAGTATGATGGACGGCTCTGGAGCTTTGAAGGATGTGGTGATAGCGGGGGTTGTTGCCATGGTTCCTGTACCCATGTATGGAACTATGCACAGGCGATCCCGCATTTATTTCCCGCCCTGGAAAGGAGCCTGCGCCATACCGAATTCTGTGAAAGTCAAAGTAAAGAGGGGCACCAGAATTTCCGGGCCAATCTGCCCATCCTGCCCGCCAGTCATGATTTTCACGCAGCCGCCGACGGACAGTTAGGTGGCATTATGAAAGCTTATCGCGAGTGGCGGATCAGCGGAGACAATGAATGGTTGACAAAGATGTATCCCATGGTAAAAACAAGTATGGATTATTGCATCCAAACCTGGGATCCGCGGCACAAGGGCGTTATTGAAGAACCGCATCATAACACATACGATATTGAATTCTGGGGCCCCGACGGTATGCATAGCAGCTTTTATATCGGCGCATTGACTGCGATAATTGCCATGGGTAAATCTCTAAATAAAGACGTTTCAACCTACCGGCAATTATTAACCGCCGGAAAGAAAATGATGGAGACGGAGTTATATGACGGCGAATATTTTATCCAGAAAATAAAAGTCGATGGCCTTAGCGCACAGAACCCTGCAACCGTGCAATCCTTTGGTGGCGAGTATTCCAAGGAAGCAAAAGAACTGCTTGAAAAGGAAGGTCCGAAATATCAATATGGAAAAGGATGCTTATCAGACGGCGTGCTGGGCGCCTGGATTGGTCGCATGTGTGGATTAGACGATGCGATTGACGGCAAGAAGATCACCAGTCATTTGAAAGCTGTACATAAGTATAATCTGAAAGGAAACCTAAGCGAGCATGCCAATCCTCAAAGACCCTCGTATGCATTAGGCGAGGAGGGCGGGCTTTTATTGTGCTCCTGGCCGAAGGGGGGAAAATTGTCTTTGCCCTTTGTTTACAGTGATGAAGTATGGACAGGTATCGAGCACCAGGTTGCTTCTCATTTAATGCTGATGGGCAATGTCAAAGAAGGCCTTGAGATCCTCCGCGCTTCCCGCAACCGCTACGACGGACGCATAAGAAATCCTTTCAACGAATATGAATGTGGCCACTGGTATGCACGCGCCCTGGCGAGTTATGGATATTTACAAGCGCTTACAGGTGTACGTTATGATGCAGTGGATAAGACATTATTTATAGATTCAAGGATCGGCGATTTCACCAGTTTTCTTTCAACGGAAAAAGGTTTTGGAACCGTAAGCTGGAAAGCAGGGAAAGCGGAATTGAAAACTGTTTACGGCGAGATCGAAGTAAGGAAAACAATCGTAAGCGGAAAACAAATCTAGCCATGCTATTTATTGCAGAACACCACATTGTTTCCATCCGCTACATCATGAAAAATAATGAGGGGGAAATTCTTGAAAATACATTAGATGGTGATCCGGTAAGTTATTTGCAGGGTTCGCCAGGCATCCAGCCATTGCTGCAGGCGCAGTTAACGGGCCTGAAAAAAGGGGACAGGAAGACGGTCTATTTAAACGCAGTCACGGGCCTGACAGACAAAGATTTTGTTTTTGAAGTGATCATCGACGACGTGCGGGAAGCATTGAAAGAGGAATTATTACTGGGCTACCCGGTGCAGGTAAACGTAGTAAAGTGTGAGCCGGATTGTGATTGCTATGATTAACGAAAGCGATCCGGATTATTGTTCGAATCTTTAAAAATTCCAAATGAAAATACATTTGTTAAGCGGTTTTTTAGGAAGTGGCAAAACAACTGCTATTCATCATGCCTCACTTGCCTTGTTAAAGCAAGGTATTAAGACGGGTGTGATCACGAACGACCAGGGAATAAAACTGGTGGACGGAGACTTTTTTAAAAGCCTTGATATTCCGGGCAGGCAGGTGGTGAATGGCTGTTTCTGCTGTAATTACAACGACCTCGAAGACAATATTCAATCGTTGATAGATACAAATGCAACCGAAGTTATTTTCGCGGAGTCGGTTGGCTCCTGCACGGATATTGTTGCGACGGTATTAAAACCTTTGTTACGTTCTCGTCCGGAGGCGCAGGTAACTGTGTCTGTATTCGCGGACGCACGCTTATTACAAATGATATTAACGGATGGGGCAAATTTATTTGATGAACCGGTCAATTATATTTATTTAAAACAACTGGAAGAAGCTGGCATTATCGTCATCAATAAAATTGACCTGCTCAGCGATACAGCGTTGGCAGAAATAAAAAATATGATGCAGGATAAATATGGCAACAAGATATTACTGTATCAAACTTCATTGAATCAAGAAAGCATACAGCAATGGCTGGATACATTGGACAGCTATAAAAGTGCAGGCAAATTATCTTCCCTTGGAATCGACTATGACATTTATGCGGAAGGCGAGGCGAGGTTAGCCTGGTTCGACCAGGAGCTTGAGATATACAGTTCGACCAATAACGCGTTAAGGGAAACGGAAGAATTAATCAATGAAATTTATAAAAAAATAAAGCAAGAAGGATATGCTATTGGCCACCTGAAGTTTTTAATAAACGGCAATATAAAAATAAGTTTTACATCAAAAGAGCAGCCGGCGACAGCGATAAAACCCGAGCCATCGATATTGGCGAAATTATTGATAAACCTGAGGCTACAATCAAAACCAGGCATAGTAAAGGAACTTATTGCAAAAGCTATTGAAGAATTAGAAATTCAGTCAGGCTGTAAAGTAATTGTTAACAGCCTGTCAGCTTTTCAACCCGGCTACCCGGTCCCAACATACAGAATCTAAAAAAAAAGGACATCTAATGCAATAGTAACACTCCTGCAAAACCTATGTGTCCTATGTACCTATGTGGTTAAAAAAAAACAATGACACCATCAAAAAAAAAATCAGCAGCAATCATCCTGTACCTATCAGTTGCACTAAGTTGTATAGCCTCTCCATTAAGGCCAGTCAATCCAACATGTGAATATTTAAAAGACCCCTTAGGTATTGATACCAGGAACCCCCGTTTTGCCTGGATGTATGACAGCAAAGAAAGAAACCAGGTTCAATCATCCTATGAAATTATTGTGAGTGATAACCTAAATAATGTGCAACAGGGAAAAGGAACTAACTGGTCAACAGGAAAAGTCATTTCATCGCAAAGCATACAGGTAGAGTACCAGGGAGATCCGTTAAAGTCGTTCACGAAATATTATTGGAGGATAAAAGTCGGAGATCAAAAAAACACACCTTCACCCTGGAGTGAAATAAATTCTTTTGAAACAGCTATGCTTGATCCTGCAGACTGGACAGCAAAATGGATAAGTGATGGCAGTAAGAATCCTGAACGCGATGAAGATTATTACAAAGCAGACCGGATGCCTTTATTTAAAAAAGTATTTTCGACCGGCAAGACAGTTACCAAAGCAAGATTGTTTATCAGCGGACTCGGTTATTATGAAATGTTCATGAATGGACAAAAAATTGGTGACCACGTATTGGATCCCGGCTTTACTACTTATAAAAAGGAAGTGCTGTATGCTGTTTATGATATAACATCGGTGCTCAAGAAAGGAAATAATATTGCCGGGCTAATGTTGGGTAGCGGGTGGTGGAACCCTTTGCCCATGAAGATATTCGGCCGCTATGACCTGCGGAAGATACAGGAAACAGGCAGGCCCTGTGTAAAAGCGGAAATACATATTACTTACGCGGATGGCTCTGTAAAAAAGATCCTGACAGATGATACCTGGCAGACCGCTCCCGGTCCGGTAATTCATAACAATGTTTATTTGGGTGAAACCTATGATGCAAGGCTTGAACAAAGAAATTGGAAAATAGCCGTTGCAAATAAAACCACCTGGAGCAATGCCGTAATTGTAAATGGGCCGTCAGGGACAATGGCTGCACAATTATTGCCCGCCATAAAAATTACGAAAACCATCAGGCCCGTTAAAATAACAGAAGTATCAAAAGACACATTTATAGTTGACATGGGACAAAACTTTGCCGGTGTCGCCCGGATCAGAGTAAGCGGTCCTGCAGGCACAAAGATCGCTATGCGGTATGGTGAAGATATTTGGAAAGATGGTTCACTGAATTATATGACCAGTGTTGCGACACAAATAAAAAAAGGGGGCATTAGGGGAGGACCAGGTGCCCCGGAAACGGCCTGGCAGGAAGACGATTATATTTTAAAAGGTGGCAGTACAGAAATCTGGAATCCACAATTTACCTTTCACGGTTTCCGGTATGTAGAAATCACCGGCTGGCCGGGCAAGCCAACACTGGATGATATTGAAGGCCTGCGCATGAATACAGACTTACGCTTAAACGGTACATTTTCGTGTTCCAATGACATGTTTTCCAGGTTGCATGAAGTAATCCAATGGACCTTCTTAAGCAATGTTTTCAGTGTTCAGTCAGATTGCCCGGCGCGTGAAAAAATGGGATACGGCGCAGACATGGTTGTAAGTTCCAATTCTTTTATATACAATTATGACATGACCGGCTTTTACAAAAAAGCAATCAATGATTTTGCCAATGAGCAACAACCTGACGGAGGCATTACAGAGATAGCGCCCTACACGGGTATCGCAGACAGGGGCTATGGCGGCGAATCAGGTCCGATGGGTTGGGAACTCGGATTCCCTTTTTTGCAAAAACAATTGTATGATTATTATGGCGATAAAAGAATCATCGCAAACAATTACGATGCATTCACGCGGCAAATGAATTTCCTGCAGTCAAAGGCAACCGATAATTTATTTTATTGGGATATCAGCGACCATGAAGCATTGGATACCAAACCTGAAGCTTTCAGCGCAGCTGTATTTTATTTTCACCATGCAAAGCTGGCAGAAGACTTCGCCGGTATACTTGGAAAAAAAGAAGACTCAGTAAAGTATGCAAAGCTGGCGGACAAAATTAAAAATGCTATTCAAAGCCGTTATTATGTTGCCAATACCGGCCGTTTTGATAATGCCACGCAAAGCGCACAGGTACTGGCTTTATGGTACGGACTGGCAACCCAAAAAGATTCCACATTAAAAATACTGATGAATGAGTTTGCAAGGCACGACTGGCATTTATCGACAGGTATTTTTTCTACAAAAATGATGTTTGATATTTTACGTGAGAATGACCTCAATGCGGTTGCTTACCGGATCGCCAACCAGCGTGATTTCCCCGGCTGGGGCAATATGCTGGCGGGTGGCGCCACTACTTTGTGGGAAACATGGGCCTATCCTGAATCCAGTTCTTCGCAAAATCATCCTATGTTTGGCTCGGTCGATGAATGGTTCTATCGTTCCCTGCTCGGTATCAATCCGGGTGCCGCAGGATTTGAAAAGATAATTGTCAAGCCGCAACCTACTGGTGATCTTACCTGGGCAAAAGGAAACTATCAATCGGTAAGAGGATTGATCGAAAGTGCCTGGAAAATAGAAGGTGGCAATTTTACATTGAATGTTTCTGTCCCTGGCAATACAACCGCAACGATCCATATTCCTGCAAAGGACAATGCAGCTGTTCTGGAGAGTGGCAATGCAGTACACGTGGATCGCTATGAAAAAGGATACGCGATCGTTGAAGTGGGGTCGGGCAATTATTCTTTTAAAACAGCCTACTAACCATGACTTAACGGCTATTTAGTGTCTGCAAGCAAACGCTGTTATTAATAGCTGGTAAGGGTTTAGAGTATTTTCTAATCCGAATCTTCACTTCACCAACTACCTGTCAACTCTCTACTTTTGCCTCCACAGCCGGTCCGCCAGCTGGCGGATAACCGGAACGCTGCTGTTTTTGCTTCTTTGAAAAAATAGGCT
>JBDSLD010000261.1:0-6784 GCA_039916545.1 Ferruginibacter sp. | reverse complement strand
TGCGAATTTCATACCAAATGTATATTAGGAGAATAGTTGTCATACTTTAGTTGAATAGTTGTCATACTTCAGGTTAAAAATAATAATACGGCAGGATTTTAATGAAAATTAGTCAGACGGGTACAAGATTCAAAACAGAATTTTGTCAGTTTGGTTTGTCTCCCGGTAATTTCAATCTGCATGATTTTTTTAGCGGCCGTGCCGGATCTGATGAGTCAATAACAATTAATTATTTGATTTTCAATTATTCAAGAAGTAATATTTCTTCATTAATTAGCTGGGCTGATATTTTGTTTTTAGGATAAGACACATCATCAACAGAGAACAAGCCAATTTTCAATAGCTAATGACACTGGCCGGAATTGAAGTTGTTGAATTGTCTTCAGCGGTCAAACTTGTAAGCTACACAAATGGTTTGAACAGCCAGGGGTAACAACTGATTTTGATTGGCGGCTAAAATGTTTACCTTCGCGTTTCAAAAGTTCTTTCCGAAATGATCAGTAGAAGAAATATCCGGGTTAAAGTAATGCAAACCCTTTACACTTTAGACAGTTTCAGTGATGATCTAAAACCCGGGCAGGCGGTCAGTTTATTGAAAAAACAGGTAGACCAGTCGCGCCAGCTTTTTATATACCTTATTTATTTTATAAGTGAAGTGGCCCGTTACGCTGAAAAAGACGCGCTTAAAAAAGCTTCCAAACACCTTCCCAGCCAAAATGACCTTAACATCAATACGAAGATCGTAGGCAACGAATTGTTGTGGAAGATCCTGGAAGAGCCTGGTTACAAAGAAGCCATTGCAGAGATCAAACCGCAGCATTTTGCTGATGAGGAATTATTGAGGAAAACCTACCTGGCGTTAATACAATCCGAAGAGTACCAGGATTATATCGGTATACAGTCAAGGGATAAAAAGAATGAAAAGGACATCCTGGAATTTATTTTTACCAATTTGATGCTGCCAAACGAAAACTTTATCAGCCATGTGGAAGAGCATTTTATTAATTGGGACGATGATGCGGAAATGATGAATGTACTGATCCAGAATTTTTTACAAAAGCCGGCCAGTTATCAACTCAATGAAATGGTAACCAAGGAAAAATGGGATTTTGCCAGGAGCCTTTTAGAAACCACGATCGATAAAAAGGAAGTAAGCATGGAACTGCTTAAACCTAAATTGAAAAACTGGGATGCAGAACGTATTGCCGCGCTCGACCTCATCATTATACAAATGGGGATCAGCGAATTTCTATTTTTTGAAACGATACCCACTAAGGTAACGATCAATGAATATATTGACCTGGCCAAGGATTACAGCACACCTCAAAGCGGGCAATTTATCAACGGCATCCTGGATAATATTCATAAGGAACTAACAGCTGAGGGAAAAATCCATAAGAAAAATTTCAGGAACAGCACCTTGTGATTTGCTTAATTAAACTTGAATTAATTGCAGGATAAAACTGCCTCTAATTGGCCAGGTGAACGGGTAAAAACTTATTTAATAACTTTGAGATAAATTAGAACCGGTGAAAATATACCTATTAATATTATTGGCAGCTACAACACTGGCCGCATGCAATATGCGCAGAAACGATAAAGTGGTAGATGATGCGGTAAAGCAGATGGAAAATGCCATGCACGATACTACCATGGTACAGCTGATTGACAGTGTATATAATTTTGGCAAGGTTACGGAGGGAGAAAAAGTAAGTTACAATTTCAGATTTAAAAATGTAGGCGCTAAACCGTTGGTAATTACGAATGCTTCGGCCAGTTGTGGATGTACTATACCTGAGAAACCTGAAAAACCAATATTGCCAGGTGAAACTGGTTTTATAAAAGTAGTATTCAACAGCCAGGGAAAAGCTGGTCACAATGAAAAAAACATCACCGTAACCGCAAATACCAATCCTGCCTTTCCCTTATTGCTTTTAAAGGGAGATGTTACGGAAGCGAAATAAAAAACAATTTTTTAATAATTAATAAACAACACAATGCAATTACAAGGGATTTTATTAAACATGGGCCAGGGCGCCCAGGGCGGAGGCAGCAGTTTTTCTTTGATCTTTATGGGAGCTATGATCTTAGTGTTTTGGTTATTTATGATTCGGCCCCAGGCCAAGAAAGCGAAGCTGCAAAAAACATTTATCAGTGACCTGAAAAAGGGCGATAAAGTTGTTACGATAGCTGGTATACATGGCACAGTAAATAAAGTAAATGAAGATGGAACATTAAGCCTGGAAGTTAGTCCGGGCAGTTACCTGAAAATAGAAAAAAGTACAATTAGCATGGAAATGTCTGCCAGCCTGAATAAGCCAGTGGCTGAGACAAAGGCCTAAGAAAATTCCGGCAGGATGCAATTGAAATATTCGCATCTGTAAACCGGTTGTTACGATATTTAATTGATGATTTAACCGGCTGTTTAAAAGCAGCCGGTTTTTTGATATCGCTAAGTTATAAGTTTGACGAAAGTTTATAACTGGCAGTAAAATAAACCAGGATATACAGTTCTCAACCTAAAATCATAGCTCATGATATTAAAAGTTGGCATCACAGGCGGTATGGGCAGTGGCAAAAGCACCGTCTCGAAAGTCTTTGAGGTATTGGGGATACCGGTGTACTATGCGGACGATGCGGCTAAACGGTTGATGAATAACAATGAAGAATTGAAACGGCAATTGCAGGAATTATTTGGCGATGCAACTTATATCGATGGTGCCCTGAACAGGAAATATCTTTCCGGCCTGGTTTTTAACAATGCAGAAAAATTGGCGCAGCTCAATTCAATCGTCCATCCAGCCACACTCCAGGATGCAGAGCAGTGGATGCAGCAACAAAATACACCTTATGCCATCAAAGAAGCGGCACTGATATTTGAAAGCGGTTCACACAAACAACTCGACTTCGTGATCGGGGTGTATGCCCCTGCCCCATTGCGTATCCAACGGGTAATGAAGAGAGACCATGTTACCCGCGAAGAGGTAAAAGCAAGAATGGAAAAGCAAATAGACGAGGCGATCAAAATGCGTCTATGCGATCACGTTATTACCAACGATGAACAGGAGCTGGTAATACCACAGGTGGTGAAATTGCATGAATTACTGTTGCAGAAAGCTTTGATCACTAAGTAATCACTTACGTTCGTAGACCATTTCGCCGTTTAAAAATGTTTTTAGCACCTGTGTTTGCAATATTTTTCCTTCTTCCATTTTCATCAGGTCGCCGTCCAGGATTATAAAGTCGGCCAACTTTCCTTTCTCCAGACTTCCTTTTTCTTTTTCTTCAAAGTTAGATTTGGCGGCCCAGATGGTCATGCCTTTTAACGCTTCTGTTCTTGTCAGTGCATTCTCCACCTGGTATCCTCCTGCGGGCCAGCCTTTGGCATCCTTTCTTATGCAGGCGGCGTAAAAAGTTTTAAATGTGCTGATGTCTTCCACCGGAAAATCCGTTCCCAGTGGAACCCATCCGTTTTGTTGAAGTAATTGCTTGTAAGCATAGGCACCTTTTACCCGCTCGGGGCCCAACCTGTCACCTGCCCAATACATATCGGAAGTAGCATGTGTAGGTTGTACGGAGGGGATGATATTATTTTCTCCAAATAAATTAAAATCATTTTGGCTGACTACCTGCGCATGTTCGATCCGCCAGCGCAAATCGTTTTTACCTTTCAGGTATTTCGCATAAGTCTGTAACATTACGCGGTTGCCTGAGTCCCCGATCGCGTGGGTACACATTTGAAAACCGTGTTGATAAATCTTTGCCGCAACTTCATCAAAGTGTTCTTTTTTGCTCACTAAAAAACCATAGCTCTCCGGTTTATCAGCATAAGGTGCCAACAGGCAAGCTCCCCGCGAACCCAGGGCGCCATCTACATAAACTTTAAATGAACGTACATTTAACCTGTCCGTCTTGATCATGCCTCTCTTGAATATCGCTTCATAATTTGAATTATTATCACTCAACATTACGTATAAACGCATTTTCAAATCATTGCTTTTTTGCAGGGCCTCGATCATTACCACATCACTATATTGCAGACCGCAATCATCAATTGTGGTAAGTCCGACTGCAAAACAATTAGCCTGCGCCTTCAATAAGGCATCTTTTTTTTGTGTTGCAGAAGCACCGGGTATCCTTACACTCACCAGGCCGATCGCGTTATCAACCAGGATGCCGGTAAGCTTTCCTTCTTTTACACCCAGTTCGCCACCTGTCATTTTAACCCCGGGCGAAATCCCTGTCATTGCTTTTTCATTTGCGATCGCCGCGTGACCATCCACCCTTGTAAGAAAAACAGGGCGGCCAGGAAATAATTCGTCTAATTTTTCTTTATTTGGAAAATCTTTTACTTCCCAATCATTCTGATCCCATCCTCTTCCAATCAACCACCCTTCTTTGTGGATTTCGGAAAATTCTTTTAGCCTGCCAAGGCATTCTTCCCAACTTTTGGTACCTGTCAAATCCACTGTTTGCAAACCCAGGCCATAACCCAGGAAATGCGCATGTGCGTCAATGAAACCGGGGTAAATAAATTTGCCACCGGCGTCCAATTGTTGCACTGGAGCAAATCCTTTTTTTAACTGTTCGGTTGTACCTATCCCAATAATTTTCCCATCCTTTATTGCAATGGCTTCCTTAATAGAAAATTCGTCATCTACCGTATAAATATGGGCATTGTAAACTAACAGGTCAGCAGGTAATTGCTGAGACAGGCATAAAGAAGCGACAGCAGAAAAAACGATGGACAATAGTATCTTATTCATAAAGGATCGATCTGATTAGTATATTTTTTTCGACGATCACTTTGCAGCAATCATTTGTAATTTTTAATTTGCATCCGGTAATCAATGCCCCACAAACTTGCCCGGATGTTTTTTATTAAAATCCGTCGCGTCCTGGTAGGCCTTTGCAACCGCCAGGATGGTCGCCTCATCGTACAAATTTCCGATGAGCGTAATACTGTTGGGCAGGCCTTTTTCCGTAAAGCCAATAGGAAATACAACCACCGGGTGACCCGTTAAATTAGTAATGCTTAACTGGCTGCCCGCAAAACTTGGAACGATCAGCACATCATAATTTTTTATAAATGCATTCATTTTTTCGATCAGTTCGGAGCGGTGCCGGTTGGCATTGATATATTCAACAGCCGGTATCAATCGCGCTACCCGGAAACTGTTTGGCCAAAAATCCTTATCCTGGCGCCGAATCAGGTCGTCGCCATTGCCCCTGGTCAGTTCGTCAAAAGCAGCGGCGGATTCGGCATTAAGGATGGGCCCAACTAAATTTACCGGGTATATCAACGAATCAGCAAAATCAACCGCCGTTACATTTGCCCCAAGCTCTTTATACTTTTCTATGACTTTCCATTGAAGGCCGTTTTTGGGGATGTCCTTAAAATAGTTGGAGATGTAGCCGATCCTTAATTTTTTCAGCTCTGCTTTGCCTGTGTAATTAAAGGCACGCTTAACGGCGCTGGCATCTTTGCCATCCGCTCCTTTCAAATAATAGAATACCACCGCGGCATCTTCGGCGCTTCGGCAAATCGGACCAGCTTTATCGAGGCTCCAGCACAATACCATCGCACCGCTCCTGCTTACAGAACCAAAGGTAGGCCGTAAACCGGTGGCGCCGCAGGTATGAGAGGGAGATACGATCGAGCCAAGTGTTTCGGTACCAATTGTAAAAGGCAATAAACCGGCTACCGTCGCAGACGCGGAACCGGCAGAGGAGCCGCTTGAGCCACGACTTATGTCCCAGGGATTTCTTGTTTTACCACCGAACCAAAGGTCATTATAGGCGAGCTCCCCAAGTGTCAGCTTTGCACACAATACCGCACCTGCATCCCTCAACTGGGTGTAAACAAAGGCATCGGCATCGACCACCTGCTCTTTATATGGAACGGAGCCCCAGGTTGTCTTGTATCCCTTGACAGCAAAAAGGTCCTTCAACCCGTAAGGTATTCCGTGCAATGGCCCTTTGTACCTGCCTTTTGCTATTTCTTCGTCCGCCTGTTTAGCCTGTTGAAGCGCCAATTCTTCCGTTAGACTGATGACACATTCAAGCGTATCGCCCCATTTTTTTAAGCGGCTGATAAAAAATTTAGTCAGTTCCACAGAACTGATCTTTTTATTTTTTACAAGGGAAGCCAGTTGTAAAATAGAGTAAAAAGCCAGCTCATTTCTATTTGCCGGCACATTAACATTTGCAGGAATATTCCAATTAACCGGCTGCTGTTTGGTGGGGATAGCAAAACCAACCGGCCTGGGATCAAAACCAAAGGGATAACTTAAATTATTGGGCAGGGGAAGTTGATGCAACTCTGCATATAGTTCAGCGTTCTCTTTAACCCCGTCGAGCATTGAATCCGTTTCTGACGCACTAAAGCTTAAATCTAAAAGACGGGAAGAAGCGGTTATCGCAGTTGTATCAATCGTGCGCTGTGCCAACAGGCATATCGGCAAAAAGCATATAAAAACCACCATTATTTTATTTCTCATCGATGCAGGTTATGAGCTAAAAATAATGAAAAAAATATACTTCTATCTCACAGTATCTAATTCGTGCGTTAAAAATTCGGGTGATTTTTATTGAAAGATGGGAAATCGGCAATGGATTTGCAGATCCCGCAGTTCATGCAGGCTTGTAAAAATTGAAGGGGAATGTGAATAAATATGCGCTGACAACAGTACTGGCCTGGCTACCAGCTTATTTATTAAAAGTTGATCTCATAGCTTTTAACAGGCCCGGTGTTGACCAGGTGCCGGGAACGATCATGCGCCTG